>NZ_JAKJJX010000040.1:0-41654 GCF_022320765.1 Clostridium sp. YIM B02569
GACTCCTAGGGGAATCGAACCCCTGTTACCACCGTGAAAGGGTGGTGTCTTAACCGCTTGACCAAGGAGCCATGCTATATTGTCTTTCGCTTAAATGTCTTAACTAGATGTCCTTGAGTTATTCAAGCTGCTGACCACATAGACTATAATACCCAAAATTAGATTCCCTGTCAACACATTTTTTCATTTTTTTTATTTTTATATTATTTATTTTTAATAAAGTGGCATTATATCTACATTTCAGAGGTTCCTTAAATATAATCTCTAGCCTCCTTCAGACTAGATAAAAGATCTTTTTTTAAATTAATTTTCTCTTCAATATTTTTTATTTCACCACAACATATTTCTAAAAAATCTTCTTTCTCTATTTTATTAATATTTATACTATATCCATTCTTTTTAAAATTTTTTCCTGACGCTTTAACTTCTAAAGGAAATTTATTATTTATAAATAACAGCATTTCCTTTTCCCATACTTTACTTTTGTACAGTTTATATTTATCTCTTAAAATACTTAGATTTTTTACCTCTTCTTTAATTTCTAACTTTAATGATTCATATAGTGCATTGTAAAAAAGTACTGATATCCCTCTTTTTAATTTAATTTTCAAGAAATTTCTATTGTTAATTAAAAATTTATCTATATCACTTTCACTTATACATTCCACATCATTAAAAGAAAAACTCTTTACCCCACTCATATTCGGATAATTAACCATTATATTATCAAAGTTCATTCTGATCACTTTAAATACTCTTTCGAAATCTCCCGAATTCATATTAATTACCTTTACTTCCATTATAAAATCACCTCATTTTTAGTATTCCTTTCTTTTAACCTTAATATTACTATGATAAAATTTATTAAAAAGTATTATAAAATATTGAATAATATGATTTGAATCCTTTTATTTTAGTAGTGATTAATAAATTAATGGTATACTTAAAATATTCAGTTTATTTTAGCACTGGGTAAAATATGTGATTTAATTTTATATGGTCAATAAAACATACATAGGGAGTGATTGTTATAATGATTTATCACGATTTAATGATTGTCGGCGGTGGTGCCTCTGGCCTAATGGCTGCAATAATAGCCAAAGATTTTGGACTTGATGTGGCAATTATTGAGAGCAACGATAGAATTGGCAAAAAAATTCTTGTAACTGGCAATGGAAGATGTAATATTACTAATAAAAATATATCTCACCCATTTGGGTGTTTCCATAGTGAAAATCAAGATTTCTTTAAAGCGACATTAGATAACTTTACTGTTAAAGATACTGAAAGCACATTTTTATCTCTAGGATTGCCATTAATTGAATTGGAAAGCGGAAAGATGTATCCAAAATCTCTTCAGGCCTCTTCTGTAATAGATATATTCAGAATGGCAATAGATGATAGACAAATACCTCTATATACAAATTGTAAAATTGATTCTATAAGTAAAAAAAATAACTTTATTTTAACAAGTAATAATGATGACTTTAAAAATTTTTCTTGTAAAAAACTTATTTTAAGCTGTGGTGGGAAATCAGCTACTAAAACAGGTTCTGATGGATCTGGCTATAAACTATGCAAGTCATTGGGTCATAGTATTATAGAGCCTATTCCTGGCATTGTTCAATTAAAATTAGATTATCCTTATTTAAAAGCTCTATCAGGAGTAAAATTTGATGGCTCTGCTTCTATTTTAGTTGATAATAAAGTTATTCTAACAGAGTTTGGTGAAATACTTTTTACCGATTATGGAATTTCAGGCCCCCCTATAATGCAATTATCATCTTATGCTTCTAAAGCTCTCTATGAAAATCTAAATGTAACTATAAGAATAGATATGTTTCCACTAGAAAGTAAAGATGATATTGAAAATTTCTTTACCACACATTTTTCTATGTTGGGTCACAGAGAAATATCAACAGCCCTAATTGGGGTTATAAATAAAAAATTAATTTCTACAATTCTAAAAGATGTTGGGATAAAAGATATACATCTACCGTGCAGTAGTATTGATTGGAGAACTACCAGCAAATTAATTGATAAGTTTAAAAGATGGGATTTTAAATGTATTGGCACTAATGGCTTTAACAATTCACAAGTTACAGTTGGTGGTGTAAATACATCTGAAGTAAATAATATTTCCTTAGAATCTAAGTTAGTTAAAAATCTTTATTTCTGTGGAGAGATTTTAGATGTGCATGGAGATTGTGGAGGTTTCAATCTTCAGTGGGCATGGAGTTCTGGGTATTTAGCAGCTAAGTCTGCTGCCAATAGTTAAAAATTATTAACTTATCTATAAAAATAATACTATAAAATTAGCTGTCGTAATTATTAATGCTACCTAGATTCTTACAACAGCTAATTTCCTCTATTTACCTTTATTATCTTTTCCAATCTGCTTCTAATAGCGTTAGTTCAGTTCCTTCACCATTTTTTATAGTATGATATGATTTTAAACTATTTTCATCAATTACATTTATAGCAGCAGTTGATGAAATCTTATCCCCATATGTTGTTTCTTTCTCAAATACTACCTTAATTCTTTTAAGAGTATAATTATTAATGATATCGAGAGGAACAGCTTCCATTGCCCACTCAACATATTTGACATTATTAACATGGTTATTAGAATCAATATCACTGTATCTTATGTTAAATTGCTTATAGTATTGTGCATCATTTGTTCTTTCTATTTTATCCATACTTATATCGTAATCAACATCACCATCTGCTCCATACATATGATATTGTTCATCTTGTATTCGCATTGGCCTTCTTTTATCTATATTAATTAAGAAAAATAATGCTAGTGCTTCCCCTATAACATTATTATTCTCATCATTAATTGTATATTTTCTTAATCCATAGAATTTCTTAAAGCCTATAGCTTCTGTTGTGACACTTATTACCTCACCAAACATTGGATATCTATACATTTTTATATCGTATTTATAAAATACCCAAGCGCAGTTATTTTTCGTACAGTAATCAATTCCTCCACCTAAGGCTTCTGATTGTTGAGTGCCTACATCACATATAAAATCTATTATAGATGACAATTTACATCTTAAATTAGAATTTACTTCATAATAATGTATTTCATATTTTTTTGTAAACTTCTTACTCATAATTAACAATTGTAAAATGCAAAAATAAATCTCAAGCTAAATTTGAAACATTTTTATTTAACGAATAAATTATAGCTAAATGGCATCTATTTTGATTTACAACTCCTCCCCTCCTTTACTATATCTTATATTTATTATTATAAAAAATTATCAATAATATTGTTAATGAATTATTTAATATTATAATCACAAAAATTGAATTACCCATAAGAAAACATAAACGATATAAATATATTTTTTAATAAGTAAAAAAGGATTCCCTAAAAAGAAAATCCTTTTAAAATAATTATCTTATCTATTTAATGCTTCTAATAAATCGTCTAGATTTAATCCATGTACTGTTGCAGCTTCTGCTATAGTTTCAGCTTGAGCTGATGGACATCCAACACATCCCATTCCAAAACTCATTAAAACTTGAGCTTTAGATTGATCTGCACTAACTACTTCACCAATTGTCATATCTTTAGTTATCATACTTTCACCTTCTTTAATATAACTTTATGTAATTATTGTCTACAATAAAATTATATTTTATACAAAACATAAAGTCAATACCCGAGCATAATACTAAACTATAGATTATCTATTCTCATAGTTTGATCTCTCTTTGGTCCAACTCCAACTATAGAAATTCTAGTCCCCGTGAATTCTGATATTCTTGCTAAATACTTCTTAACATTCTCAGGTAATTCATCATAACTTCTAACATCAGCTACACTATCATCCCAGCCATCAAATTCTTCATAAATTGGTTCACACTCTGCTAAGTCTTCTAAACTTGCTGGGAAGTAATCTATAACTGTATCATTAAATTTATATCCAACACATACTTTGATTTTTTCTAGACCAGCTAAAGTATCAATCTTAGTAACAGCTAATGATGTCAATCCACTCACTCTAACTGCAGTTTTAATTATAACTAAATCAAGCCATCCACATCTTCTTGATCTTCCTGTATTTACACCATATTCGTGTCCCTTTTCTCTAATCCAGTCTCCAGTTTCACCAAGTAATTCTGTTGGGAATGGTCCTTTACCGACTCTTGTAGTATATGCTTTTGTTATACCTACTGCATTAGTAATCATATTAGGTCCTATACCAGAACCACTTGAAACGCCTCCTGCAGTTGTGTTAGATGATGTTACATACGGATATGTACCATAATCAATATCTAATAGCATTCCTTGAGCGCCTTCAAATAAAACTGTCTTATCTGCTTTAATTGCATCATATACCTTAACTGATGTATCTTGAACAAATGGTCTTAATTTCTTAGCAAAACCTAAGTATTCATCTAGTATCTCATCAAAATTTAATGCTTCTCCACCTAATACTTTAGTAATATAAGCATTTTTCATTTCAACATTTTCTCTTAATTTTTCTATAAAGACATCTTCATGCAGTAAATCACAAACTCTGATTCCACATCTTTCAAATTTATCTGTATAACAAGGTCCGATTCCTCTACCTGTAGTACCTATATCATTTTTTCCTCTAGCTTTTTCTTTTAATTTATCTAGTACCTTATGGTATGGCATTATAAGCTGTGCTCTATCGCTTACTATTAACTTTTCAGGCGATATTTTAACTCCAACACCTTCTAAGTATTCTATTTCTTCAAATAAAGCCTTTGGATCTACAACTACTCCATTACCTATAACATTTAATTTATCTTCGTATAAAATTCCAGATGGTATTAATCGCAATTTGTATTCTTTATCACCAACCACTACTGTGTGACCAGCATTATTTCCACCTTGAAATCTAACAACTACATTAGCTTCCTCTGCTAAGTAATCTGTCATCTTTCCTTTTCCTTCATCTCCCCATTGAGCTCCTAAAACAATAAATGCTGACATTTATATTGCCTCCCTTAATATATAAAGTTTAAATAAATAACTTTAATTTTTATTATCAATTTGGAGTTTCATTAAATTTATTTTAACCTCTCCTTTTAAATAGTAGCAAAGTACTTTTCTATGGTCAACCACATATCGAATATTTTTTTGCTTTTTTTATAAATAATTCGTATAATTGTTTTATATTGTTATGATCAAGATCATGTTTTTGTAAATTTGAATATATTTAGCATATTAAGGAGTGTTTTTAATGAATATTTATGAAGAAGCCTTGAAATTTCATGAAGAAAAAAAAGGTAAATATGAAATCAAACCTACCTGTGAAGTTAAGACTGCTAAGGATCTAAGTCTTGCATATACACCTGGTGTTGCAGAACCTTGTCGTGAGATACATAAAGACCCATCCAAAGCTTATATATATACTCGTAAATGGAATACAGTTGCTGTTATTTCTGATGGAACTGCGGTTCTAGGACTTGGAGACATTGGCCCACTTGCTTCTTTACCTGTCATGGAGGGTAAGAGTATTTTATTTAAGGAATTTGGTAATGTAGATGCATTTCCTATAGTTTTAGATACTAAAGATATAGATGAAATTGTTAATACAGTTGTAAATATCGCGCCAACTCTTGGAGGAATAAATCTAGAAGATATTTCAGCTCCTAGATGCTTCGAAGTTGAAAAAAGACTGAAAGAGAAATTAAATATACCAGTATTTCATGATGATCAACACGGAACGGCTATAGTTGTTTTATCAGGTCTCTTGAATGCCTTAAAAATAGTAAATAAAAAACTAGAAAGCCTAAAAGTAATTATAAATGGTGCTGGGTCTGCAGGAACTGCCATATGTAAGTTACTACTTTCTTCTGGAGTTAAAAATATAGTAATGTGTGATATAGATGGCGTAATAAGTAGAGATAAAGATTTAAGTCATAATATTTACATGCAAGAACTAGCTAATATAACTAATCCAAATAATGAAACTGGTACGCTTAAAGATGTTATAAAAGGTGCAGATGTTTTTATTGGTGTTTCTGCCCCAAATATAGTTTCTAAAGACATGGTTAGAACTATGAACAAAGATGGAATAATATTTGCAATGGCTAATCCAACCCCTGAAATTTTTCCTGAAGATGCAAAAGAAGCTGGAATTGCAGTAATGGGAACTGGTCGTTCAGATTATCCTAACCAAATAAACAATGTATTAGCCTTTCCAGGAATATTTAGAGGCGCTTTAGATGTAAGGGCTACAGAAATTAATGAAGATATGAAAGTAGCTGCTGCTTATGCTATAGCAAATGCTATACCGGCTGGTGAACTATCTCCTGATAATATAATACCAAAAGCATTTGATCTAAAAGTTCAAGCTTTAGTTGCTGAAGCTGTTAAAGAAGCGGCAATTAGAAGCGGCGTTGCTAGTATTTAGTATTCATGAATTTAAGTTTTTGATTTCCTATTTCAAATTAAGACCTACAATTGAATGATAAACTCAATTGTAGGTTTTATTATTTGTATTGCTTTTCTATTAAGATTCTACCAGATAATATAATACTGAAAATAAATATTTTATCCACAACTTCACTTAAGCAATAATTATTCACAGAATAAGTTTTATATAATTATCCACATTATATTATTATCAATCTTATCCACAAGAAGTATCTTCAAGAATTATGTTAATAAATATATTATTCTCTTAAAACCAACTTAACTATAACCAATACTATAGGCAACCATAAACTATTTAATTAATATTAATTACATTGGGAGTGAATCACATGAATAAATTACTAATACCTATAAATGATGATACCTTTAAAGCTAAAGTTAATATAAGATTTAATAATATACTTGATGGCTTATATTCTTTCAAAAATTTTACTCTTGTAGCTAGTGATATTGATGATGGTGAGAATAAACTAATCAAATTAATAGAATATATTTTTGAGATCAATAATTCTAACGCTTATATAGATTTTTATATAAACAAAATTTCACCTGAAGACAAAAATACGCTTTTTCATCTCCTTTCAGATGAAGATAAAGATATATTCACGTCTTATTTAAATTTTGATGAGCACACTGGTGTATTTTTTAGACTTATTGATAAAGAACTTATACCATTACTAGTTCGTTTAAATACAAGAGAAATTTTCTTCGTCACTTTTTATTTTACTAATAAACCTATAACAATTTGGGGAAATTATGATTTAAACTTTCCTTGTTTTTTTAATGCTCAAGAAGATTTTGAATTTTACTATAATATATCTAAATCATTTGGCCTATTAATTAATTCTGATTTGGAAGGTTAAAGTTATAAAAAAGGTATATTAAATAATTATAATTATTTAATATACCTCCACTTTTCAATTACTACATATTTTTAGATTTCTCTGCACATTTATCCATAGCCTGTATAACACTATTTCTAAAACCTAATTTCTCTAGTTCAACTACTGCATCTATAGTAGTCCCAGCAGGTGAACAAACCATATCCTTTAACTCTCCTGGATGTTTTCCTGTTTCTAAGACCATCTTTGATGATCCTAAGACACTCTGTGCTGCCATTTTATAAGCTTTAGCCCTAGGTATTCCTAATCTTACCGCTGAATCTGCCATAGCTTCAATAAACATGAAAACATATGCAGGTGATGATCCACATAATGCAATAAATGCGTGAAAATCTTTTTCTTCTAGTTGAACACATTCTCCGAAACTTTCAAATATCTTAAAGCAATAATCCAACTCATCTTTAGTTACATTCTTATTAGGGCATACCGCTGACATTGCTTGCCCTACAAGTGCTGGCGTATTTGGCATTGTCCTAATTATTTTAGCACTACTATTAATCCACTCCTCCATATTGCTAATTGTAATTCCTGCAGCTATAGTAATAATTAATTTATCTGTTGTTAATTCCGATTTAATTTCACTTATCATTTCCTTAAACATAAAAGGTTTAATAGCTAAAATAATAACATCAGATTCTCTTGCAACAATTGTGCTATCTAAAGTTGTTTTCACTTGGAAACTTTCTTCTAATCGCTTTGAAGAAGATTCCGTTTTAGTTGATACTATTATATCATCAGCCTTTATAAATCCAGATTTAATAAGACCTCCAACCATAGAACTTCCCATATTACCACAACCAATGAAACCAATTTTTTTATTCATATCATAGCCCCCATTAAAAAATTTTTGTTATTTATTCAAATTTTATCATTTTATATGAATATCTTAATTATAAACCACCACTATCATAGGATAGCTTGTATTAAAACTTCACAAACTATAATTAAATATGAAGGGAGGAATATATATGAAAGATAATTTTTTAGTATATAATAATTGTTTAATAAGCCCAAAAGAATTCATTAATTCCGTGCTATCTCTTGAGCTCGAAGAACAACTTCCTACATGTGAACTTGAAGAATCTTCAGATTTTTATTACATAAATGTAGATTCATTCTATGATAGTAAACATATATTAGAAATATCTTATAAAAATCATTTTTTAATATTAAAAATTATGTTTAATAATAATTCAAAAGAATTTTTATTTCAGCGAATTTTTTATTTATCAAAAGTTGATGTAAGTAATATTTTACTCCACGATAATAAAAGCAGTTTAAAATTAATAATTCCAAAAGCTGTTTAATACTAATCATATTATTCACATCATTTAAAGATATAAGAAATTTTATATTTATATAAATTTCTTATATCTTTTTAATTTAGTATTACTAATTATTTAAATTTTATTCCTTATGAATTAAATCTAAATTACCGAATTTACTATACTGACCAAGCCAAGCAAGTTTAACAGTTCCAACCGGTCCATTTCTCTGCTTAGCCATTATACATTCACCGATATTTTTATCTTCAGTTTCTTTATTGTAATATTCATCTCTATATAAAAACATAACAATATCAGCATCTTGCTCTATAGATCCTGATTCTCTTAAGTCAGATAACATCGGCCTATGATCTGCTCTTTGCTCAGGCGCACGTGACAGCTGAGACAAAGCTATTACTGGACATTCCATTTCTTTAGCTAACGCTTTAATCGATCTCGAAATTTCAGATACTTCTTGTTGTCTATTATCACTACCTGATCCTCCAGACATGAGCTGCAAATAGTCTATGACGATTAGATCTATTCCATACTCCATTTTAAGTCTTCTACATTTTGATCTCATTTCCATAACAGTTACGCCAGCAGTATCATCTATATAAATTTTTGCCTTTGAAAGTGGACCTGCAGCCATAGCTATATTTTCCCAATCCTTATCTTCTAAAGTTCCAGTTCTAAGGCTTAACATATCTACGTTTGCTTCTGAACAAAGAAGTTTATATGCCAATTGCTCTTTAGACATTTCCAGAGAAAAGACTACAACACTTTTATTTTCTCTAAGAGCTGCGTGTTCTACAATATTTAGTGCAAATGTTGTTTTACCCATTGAAGGTCTAGCTGCTATTAATATCATATCTCCACTTTGAAATCCGGATGTTTTTGCATCTAGATCAGTAAAGCCAGATCCTACACCAGTAATTGTTCCCTTATTGTTGAACAATTTCTCTATTTGTGCAAATCCTCTTTCTAATACATCGCTTAAAGGTTCGAAATCCTTTGATGTTCTTTTTTCAGCTATATTAAATATTTTCTTTTCAGCACTATCCACGACATCTTCCACATTACTTTGATTATTATAACTTTCTTCTATTATTGCAGTTGATGACTTAATAAGTTTTCTCAACGTAGATTTATCAGAAACAATTTTTATATATGCGCTTAAGTTTGCAGTAGTTGGTACAGAAGAGCTTATTTCTGTTATATAGGTTACCCCTCCAGCTCTCTCAAGCATATCAGAACTCTTCAAATATTCTAATAGTGTTAATAAATCTACTGCTATATCACTTCTAAACATTTCTTGTATAGCTTTATATATTACCTTATGACCATCTCTATAAAAATCCTCTTCTTCTAAACTCTCTAGAACTTTGGCAATAGCATTCTTATCGATGATCATAGATCCTATAACTGATTGTTCCGCTTCTATGCTTTGAGGCAAACTCCTCATAACTGATGCATCCAAGTTTTATTCCTCCTATCTAATTATCAATTGACAATTAATTTTCCCTTTATCTTTTGTATATCATCATTCTAATTCTATCATTTCTTAGTTGCAAAAAAAAGTCTCCTTCATATTAAGGAGACCTATTTCATTAAATTAAATAAGGGCAATGTCCATAATCTCTTTTATAGATCCTACAGTTCTAATATCTATGTCATCAGTATTTAGAGGAATTTCATTTTTATTATCACTTGGAATTAAAACAGTTTTTATTCCCATTCTTCTAGCTCCATATATTTTTTCAAATATTCCTCCAACTGGTTTGACATTTCCTTTGAGTGATATCTCTCCTGTAATAGCCATATCTTGTCTTATAGGTTTGTTTAACAACGAACTTATTATGCAAATGGTGATAGCTGCACCTGCTGAAGGTCCATCTATTTTTCCTCCACCAACTATATTAACATGAATATCATAATCTTTAATGTCTTTATCGGTTAAGCTTCGGATTACTGAAGCAGCATTAAATACGGAATCCTTAGCCATACTTCCAGCTGTATCATTAAATCTTACTATACCTGAACCCTTTTTCTTTGCAGCAAAAACTGTAGCTTCAATTTCAATTGTAGATCCTAAAAAACCACTAACGCCTAATCCATACACATGCCCAACTTCGCTTTTGTCTACATTGCTTAGTCTTTCATATGGTGTATATCTTCCAACTGATATTACCTCATCTAAATCTGATAATTTTATTTCTAAGTTATCAATAAATTTTTTAGATCGGTGTAACGCATATCCATATGTGTCTGTCAGAATATTTACAGCTTTTCTACCCTCAAATGTATAATTACTTATTTTTTTAGCAACCCCATCTTCTAATTTTACCTTTAATTTCTTAGCTGCATCTTCTACTATGAATACGACATCCTTTGAAGAAAGAGGTTCAAAATACACTTCTGTACATCTAGACCTTAAAGCCGGATTAATTTCACTTGGACTTTTAGTTGTAGCGCCAATTAAAACAAAGTCTGCTGGAGCTCCATTATCAAAAAGATATTTTATATATTTAGGTATTGTTTCATCATCCGGATCATAGTATGATGATGAAAATTCTACTCTTTTATCTTCTAAAACCTTCAACAGCTTGTTTTGAAGCATAGAGTCCAATTCTCCAATCTCATCTATAAATAGTATACCTCCATGCGCCTGTGTAACTAAACCTGGTTTAGGTTCTGGTATCCCAACCTCAGCCAGATCCCTTTTACTTCCTTGATATATTGGATCGTGCACTGATCCTAGCAATGGGTTTGTTATTTCTCTAGGATCCCATCTTAATGTAGTACCATCAACTTCAACGAATTTAGATTTGTCATCAAAAGGAGTAAATGAAAGTTTTTTAACCTCATCTAAAGCTAATCTTGCTGCTGTAGTTTTTCCAACTCCCGGAGGTCCATATAATATTATATGTTGTGGATATGGTGATGAAAGCTTTGATATTAATGATCTTATAGCTCTTTCTTGCCCAACTACTTGATTAAAATCAGTTGGTCTTAAAAAGCTCATAATATTTTTACTAGTAATTCTACTATCTAATTCTATTAAATTATTCAATTTGCTGATAGTCTTTTTATTTTCAGAACCCTTTTGCTTGTTTATAACTGAAAGTCTAACTTCATCTATATACTTTTCCTGCTTTTCCATAATAGATTGTTCAACTTGAGATTCGATTTTATTTTGAACATATCTTTTTGCTAGTTCATTTGAAATTAACCTAACTGTTCTATTTATAGCTTTTTGCAATTCTTCTTCCTTAGGTGTAACTTTTAAATCTTTTCCCTCTGCTAATATAGTATTTAGTGCGAAAACTTTATCGCGGAGATTTGATGATTGAATGAATTTATCTAGTTTAAACCTAACTGTTCTAGCCCTAAAAGCTCCTTTGTCAAGTACATTCTTAGTTATAGAAAATAAAGCCTCGATTTGTGATTCTAATGATAAGGTTCCTGAAATAATATCCTGCAATAAGCTTGCGTCATCATATGAATTCAAAATTAATCCTCCTTATTCTTGTGGAACAATAATCACCTTCATTTTAGTGCTAACTTCTGGATATAGTTTAATATCAATTTCATATCCACCTGCTAATTTTATTGTATCCATAACAATTTTCTTTTTATCTATTTCAATCTTATACTGTTCTTTAATTAATTCTGCAACATCTTTACTAGTAATTGCACCAAATAACTTTCCACTTTCTCCTGTCTTAGCTTTAATTTTTATTTCTTTTCCTTTTAATTCTTCAGCTAATTTTTGTGCTGCCTCAAGTTCTGCTAACTTTTGTTTTCGCTCATTTTCTTTTTTATTATTCAAAATGTGCATATTTGCATCACTAGCTTCTTGTGCTAATTTCCTTGGAAATAAAAAGTTTCTTGCATACCCGTCTGAAGCCTCAATGATATCACCCTTTTTACCTATCTTTTTAACATCTTGTAATAAAATAACTTTCATAACTTATTCACCTATCCTTAAGTATTTTTTCATTACTTCTTTTAATTCAACAATTACTTCCTCAATTGTCTTATTTGATATTTTTACGCCAGCAATATTCATATGTCCTCCTCCGCCAAGTGCTTCTAGCACTACTTGAACATTAATATCGCCTACTGACCTTCCACTTATATATATATCGTTATTTACTTCCCCTAAAACAAAGCTTACAGATATTCCGGATATATTTAGCAATTCATCTGCTGCCTTTGCTATAATTACTGTATCAATATTTTTAGGGGTTATAGCAATAGCTGTATTATCTCTTACTTCAGCAGATTTTATAGTCTCAGCAATAAGTAAATAATCTTCTAGGTCATCAGTAAACATCTTTTTAATTTCTATAGGATCTGCTCCCAAGGATTTTAAAAATGATGCAGCATCAAAAGTTCTGACACCAGTTTTAAAAGAAAACCCTTTTGTATCCATAAAAATACCTGCAAGCAAACCTTCTGCTTCTGTTCTTGTTAATTTAGGCTTATCAACCATATACTGAATAATTTCTGTTACCATCTCTGATGTAGATGAGGCATATACTTCTATATAATTAAGTATATCATGCTCTATCATATCAGGACTTCTTCTATGGTGATCTATTATTACTTTTCTTTGAACCTTATCTACTAGCGATAAATCAGCAACATAACTCTTATTATGAACATCCACAATAATTACTAGTGTTTGGGCATCTAAATCACTTTTTGCCTCTTCTACTGATATAAATAAATCATCATATTTAGATTCCTTGTTTAATTTATTTAAGAAATATCCAATTGCAGTAATGTCATTATTTAATATAATTTTACACCCGATCCCCAATTGCTTAACCACGCTAGCCAATCCGACTGCAGATCCAAAGCAATCCATATCAGGATTCTTGTGTCCTATTATATAAACCTTACTACTCTCTCTAATTAGTTCACTCAAAGCTCTAGCTATAACTCTTGCTTTTACTTTAGTTCTTTTTTCTATTTCTTTTGAATTTCCACCAAAAAACTTTATGTCATCATTAGTTTTAACAACAACTTGATCTCCACCTCTGCCTAACGCTAACTCTTTAGCTATATTAGCATTGTTATGATTTTCAAGTGGAGACATTCCACCTCTGCCAACACCAATAGATAAAGTAATTTCAATTGAATTCCCCTTATCTATTTTTGATATTACTTCCATTATATTGAACTTGTGTTTTATTTCATCTTCAATATACTTATCTTGAATTGATAATACATATTTATTGGTATCATATCTTTTAATCATTGCTTTTAAGTTATTGGCATATGTGTTTATTGTTCTCTCTATTTCAGCTACTAAAAGCGGTCTGTTGTTATCATCGGTTTTATCTATTACTTCTGTAAAATTATCTACTTCTATTAACATTACACTCTCTTGAGTGGTTTCATAATCTATTAGCTTCGTAATGTCATTAAAAGATAATAAGTATAGATTTTTTTTATTTTTAGTTTCAATTAAAGTAGCGTATACATCATATAATTTATTTTGTATGCTCAATCTTTGATGCAAATTATTTTCATTCTTTAAAAAATCATCTAGATTTATACCTCTGGCTATACTTAAAATATTCTTTTCAGTATTTTCTTCATCTGATTTTAAAGTGTTAAATAAATTATTATACCAAACTATTTCTCCATCTTCTTTTATCAATACTAATGGATATATTGATTTTAATGCATTCTCTGATATACCTTTATTTATACTTTTTATAAATTGGTTAAAATCACTTTCCTTTTCCAAGTAATAATTTAATTGGTGGAAATTATCTATAAAATAGATTACTAGGATAATTATACCTATGCCTGTATAATTATATGCAAATAATAGTATTAAAATTGTAATTAGTAATCCAGGCTTAAGCAAACGTTTAAGCATAGTTATCCAATTCATAAAAAGCCTCCTAAGAATATTTAATCTCTTCTGTTACTAATATAATGCTTCAACTTACTTAAGCTTTTACCTTCTTTTTCAACTTGATCCTCTGCTCTTACCCCTAAATCTAATTTTGATTTTATATTATGGTCTATATCTACCAATGAATATCCTAACTTATCACCTAGAATATATAGTATAATTATAGCTCCTGAAATACAATCTAAAATAGAATCACGGGCTACATTGTTACCTTTTGTCAATAGTCTGAAAAACTCTCCTATTATACAAAGAAGTTGTGCTTTTAAATCTTCTATAATCTTAATGTTAGTCATAATATTAAAATTATCTTTTCTCATAGTCTATCACCTCTCTCAAAACCCTTGTATTATTATTTTAATTTTTTTTTGTGAGTATTGCAAGAATTTATAGACAATTTGCTATATTTTTCCACAAAGTTGAGAGATTGATTTAATAATAATATTTTTTTATATTAAAAACCCCCTGATTTCTCAGGGGGGATATTACTACTACCATTATTCTGTTGTAAATGGTAATAATGCTATGTTTCTTGCTCTCTTAATTGAAGATGTTAATTCTCTTTGGTGCTTAGCACAAGTTCCAGAAATTCTTCTTGGAAGAATCTTTCCTCTTTCTGTAACATATTTTCTAAGCTTATTTATATCTTTATAGTCGATAAATTCAGCTTTATCTACACAAAAAGCACAAACTTTTTTTCTAGATCTTCTCATTTTACCGCCAGGTCTTCTACCGTTGTTACCTTCTTCTCTGCTCATTATATTCCCTCCTTACTTAAAATTTTAGAAAGGCATATCTCCGTCATCTACCGGAGTTATATCCTCTTCAAATCCACCACTGAATGCATCATTCGCTGGTGCTGAATATTCATTGCTATTACCAAAACTATTTCCTGATGAATTACTTCCTTTACTTCCTAGGAATTCAACTCCACCAAATTGATCTGCTACAACTTCCGTAACATATCTCTTAGTTCCGTCTTTCGCATCATAACTTCTGGTTTGGATTCTACCACTAATAGCCACTTGGCTACCTTTACTCATGTAATTAGCAGTACTCTCAGCTTGTTTGCCCCATACTACTACAGGAACAAAATCTGCTTCTCTTTGGCCAGTTTTTGTATTATATTTATCAACTGCTAATGTTAAGGTTGTTACTGCTGCTCCACTTCCTGGAGTAAATCTTAGTTCTGGATCTTTTGTTAATCTTCCGATTAGAACTACTTTATTCATTTACAACGCCACCTTATACTTGTTCATTAACAATGATATGTCTTATAACACCATCAGTGATTCTGAATATTCTATCTAACTCTCTTGGTAATTCAGGGTTAGCAGTAAAGTTAACTAAAGTATAAAAACCTTCACTAACTTTTGAGATTTCATAAGCAAGCTTTCTCTTACCCCAGAAATCAACATTTTCTACTGTTCCTCCACCATTTTCTATAACACCCTTAAACTTTTCGATGTTAGCTTTTACAGTTTCTTCATCGAATGATGGGTTTAATATAAATATAGTTTCGTACTTTCTCATTAATTTCACCTCCTCCCCTCGGACTAACGGCTATGCTTTGCATAGCAGGGATTACAATTAATGATTATACCATTAATAAAAGAATGAATCAAGTTATTTTGCTAACTTTCTGCAGCAATTACTATTTTTTTTGCTTCCTTTTTAAATTTCACTCTAGGAATCATTACAATTCTACCACAGCCAGTACATTTTATTTTTATATCTGCACCTACCCTTATTATTTCAAATTGATTTGAACCGCATGGATGTTGCTTCTTCATTTCAACCACATCTCCAAGATTAAAGTTTTCTACCATTACTCCCCATCCTTCTCTATATTTTCATTATCTAGTTGTTTCTCATCCAATGATACATTTATTCTATTTTTATCTAAAGCTAACTTTATTGACATTCTAAGCTCTCTTTCCATTTTCCACTGCATTAATGGCTTTGCATTCCCTACTACTCTTATTGTAACCTTTGATACTTCAAGAGCTATGACCCCAGTTATTTCTATGGATTCACCTATATATTCTTCGTTTTTGCTCTTAAAATCGTCACAAGCAGCTCTTATAACGTTAATAACTTTTTTAATATCTTCCTGTGGAGATATATCTATGTCTACCGTGAACCTAATATCATTCCTCGAATGATTTGTAACTCCACCTATTGACCCATTTGGAATTGAATGTATATCCCCTGTAAAATCTTTAATCACGGTGGCTCTAATTCCTATACTTTTGACAATTCCGTTAAAACTTCCTATTGTTACATGATCTCCTACTCCAAATTGATTTTCAAATAAAATAAAAAATCCATTAATTAAATCTTTTATTAGACTTTGCGCACCAAGACCAACTGCAATTCCACCTATACTCGCAAACGTAAATGACATACCACCAAATACAATTGATATTATTATTGTTATCCCCATAAAATATACTGAATATTTTAAAACACTTTTCAATACTTCCCCCAAAGTTTTTGCCCTTTGAGAATCCAAAGAAATCACTGCATTGCTTTCAATCTGCTTATCAACAAACTTTTTTATTAAATGCTTACCTATTTTTATAGAAAAATACATTATAATAATTACAACTGCTATTTTAAGTGCTTTATTTATTATTAGCTCGATTGATTTAACACTTATGATATCTACTAGCGTACTATTAATATTAGATTTCAATTCTTTTAAAAATTGGAAATCTTCCTCTAACTCTATTAAGTAATTACCATACAAACATAATCCCCCCTCCTATTTATTAATTAGTATATATCCTTCATCATTTCTATAGTATATATTTTTATATTCCATCAAATCATTATTTATTATGTTATCTATATCTGCCTTTTTATCTATTCTCACGCATATCCCACAACTCATAGTTATAGATGTAGGAGTTGGCATTATTCTAAACTCTAGATCTAATTCTTTTAAATTTTTTTCTGCTGACATTGCATCATATGTATTTTTGAATACTATTATATAATAATCCATATTTACACCACCTATATAATCTTTATTATAACTTATATTAATATTATATATATTTTTTTAAATTTATAAAGGTTAAGAACACATTCATATAAAAACTTCATAAATTTAGTGAAAAATATATCTTTTTATTTTATAATTATATAGAAATGCAATTAGAAGGAGAATATAATGTTTTCAGTAATTAACATATTAAAAGCTATATTAATTGGTTTTTTTACAGGTTTTGTTGCCTCTATACCTTTGGGGCCCTCAGGCCTTGAATCTGTTAGTCGTTCAATATCAAAAGGTTTTAAAGAGGGATTTAAAGTATCACTTGGTGCTGTATCCGCAGATATAACATATATAGTAATTATAAACCTAGGTCTTTTTACAATACTTACTAGAAATCCTAAGTTTCACAGTCTATTTTGGATAGTATCTGGTATTGTTTTAATTATATCTAATAAAATATCATTTACAGCTAAAAAGCCAGACCTTAACTTAGAAAAATCAATTTATAGACGTTCATCAAATGCTTTTTTAACTGGTTTTTTGATAACGTTTCTCAATCCAACAACTCCATCATTATGGATTGCATTAAGTGGAACCATATTCAATGTTTGGAGACATCATGGAAGGATATATTTTATATTCTCAATCTCATCAATGATAATTGGAAGTATAACTTGGTTTTGCTTTCTTAATATTTTAGTAAGTAAAGGTTTTAAGAAATTCAAACCTGATTTGGCCAATAATACAACTAAAATATTGGACTACTTCCTATTTGCTTTGGGTATAATATTTATTATTTGGGGCTCTTACAAATTATTTTTTTAGAGGTGAATACTTGATATGGAAGTTTACTTAGATAATTCATCAACAACTTTTCCTAAACCAAAGCAAGTTATTAATGCCATGTGTGACTATATGCTAAATGTAGGTGGCAATGCAGGCCGTGGAAATTACAGTAATTCTCTTCAAAGTAATAGATACCTTTATGATGCAAGAGAATTAATTTGCAATTTTTTTGGTTATGATTCCCCTAGTAATGTTATTTTTACAAACAACGTTACTACATCTTTAAACATATTAATCAAAGGTATTTTAAGGCATGGTGATCATGTAATAACATCTTCAATGGAACATAATTCTGTTATTAGACCATTATTCTCTTGTAAGGAGAATCTTCAAATTGAATTAGATATAGTGGCTGCAAATTCTGAAGGTTTTATCAATGCCAATGATTTAAAGAAGAAAATTACTAATAAAACAAGGCTAGTTGTAATGACTCAAGCATCTAACGTCACAGGCTCAGTACAAGACCTATATAACATCGGTAAAATATGTGATGAAAACAATATTTTTTTCATTGTTGATTCTTCTCAGGGTGCCGGTGTTCTGGATATCAATATGAAAAACATAAAAGCTAATGCGATAGCTTTTACAGGACATAAAAGTTTATTGGGTCCGCAAGGAATTGGTGGATTTATATTGGACTCTAAATTTAATGACTCTTGTTCAAGTCTAATACATGGCGGTACTGGAAGTCTTTCTTATTCTTTATCACAACCAGACTTTCTACCTGATAAGTTTGAATGCGGAACTCATAATCTTCCAGGGATAGTTGGATTATCAGAATCTATTAAATACATAAACTCAGTAGGTTTAAATTCAATTTATGAACATAATAACTACTTAATAAAACATATGCTAGAAGGTTTGCTAAACATCAAAGGAATAACTGTTTATGGTGATTTATCTGGCAAAAGGCTAAGTTCATGTATTTCTATAAATCTTAATTCCCTCGATCCTTCTGAATTGGGATATTATTTAGAATGTGAAGGAATAAAGACTAGATCTGGTTTGCATTGTTCTCCATTAGCACACAAGACCATAGGTAGTTATCCATCCGGAACTGTCAGACTAGGCATTAGTTATTTTACAACTAAGGAAGAAGTTAATTATGTGCTTACGGTTCTAAATAAAATTTCAAAAAATCTATAACAACAAATATTTCAAGTGCTCTTAGCACCGGCCTTAATACATACCTTTTATATTATTTTCTTGTTAGATGTGATTATTAATTTAATTTATATTCTATTTATTATTTTTAGATAATGAATAAAACCTCTTTTTATTGGAAATAAATCTAATAAAAGGAGGTTTTCTTATGTGTCAAAGTTTTTCTGTAAACTCATCTTCACTGGCTTCTTGTACTAAAATCAAAGATTATTTATTGACTGAATTACAACCAATACTTTATGAAGATAGACCAATTATATTTATTTGTATTGGAAGTGATAGATCTACTGGAGATTCATTAGGCCCATTAGTAGGACATAAATTAAAACATTTTTCTAAGAATAATATACATATATTTGGAACACTCGAAAATCCAATACATGCAAAAAATATAGTAAGTAAATTAAATGAGATAAATTTTAATTTTATAAATCCATATATTATAGCAATCGATTCTTGTTTAGGATCTATAAATAATATAGGTAAAGTTTTCATACAGAAAAAGCCTCTACTTCCTGGTTTGGCTTTAAATAAGAACCTTCCTGCCGTTGGTGATATGAGTATAACTGGTATTGTAAATGTATCCGGAGGATTTGATTTTTTGGTTTTACAAAATACTAGATTATATACTGTTATGAATCTCGCAGATTCAATTTCTAGAGGTATCTATTATTTTATTTTAAAGAGCTTAGATAGGCCTAGCACTACTAGCACTTCTGTAAATATTCAATTTTAGTAACTTTTAATTCTTAATTGTTTTAACAAAACAATTCTCATTTCTATGATTATTAATTTATTTTAAACTTATATAGTTGTCATCAGTGTAATACTATTTTGTATTATTTTTTAATAAAGATTGTTTCACGTGAAACAATCTTTATTTTCTTTGCTAATTTTCTTTTAATAATAAAAACTTTCTAACCATGCGTGGTATATTATAATTTAATAATTTTCTGGTTTTTAACATAACTATAATCACTTACTTATAACTATACTAGTGTAAGAATGCTTGAATAATTCTACAACTAAATAAAGTAAAAAAACACCTATGACAAATCCTTATTATAATTGAGTTACCACACAATAATGCCAACAAGGAGCCATACATAAATGCTTGAAAACACAATTGTATCGGATGAACTATCAATATACAATTTTTTAAAAGAACTAAATTTTAATTTTTACTTAACTACGCGTCAATTAAGGAATTTAGAAAATATAATGAATGCTATGATATCAGAAGGTTATAATGTTAAAATTTCCGACATAGCAGAGCTTGCTCCTTCGAAACATAGAACTAGTATTACTAGATTTCTTTCAAATAATAGTTTCTTTACTACCGTGTAACGGATTAGTTCTGCCATACTCAATTGATATCTATGATAAAGATAGAATTAACTCAAAAATTAATTACAACACTTCTCAAGCTTGAAAATAAAGCCTATATATTAGCTGTTCGTTAGGCGATTGAACCATTTTTTAGAGATTACAAAACTTACTTAGGGCTAGATGGAAATCAAGTGAAAAGTAAAAAAAGTATTAATAGATATCTAATCATAATGTTAGTAAATTATACTTATTGCGAAATATACTGTATTGATTTTCTTCACATTAATACTGAATATAAGTTGCTAATAAGAATTTAGAAAAGTCTAAAATAATATATTTACAAAGCTACTTCAAGCGGGTAGGTCTAGAAAAATTTTCTAGTCATTAGAAATAGCTTGTAATCTGTTTTTTTATTCAACTGTAAATTTCTTTAAACAAAGCTGCACCATTGTAGATAATATCTATTTTTGAATAAGGAAATCAATCTTGATTATCTATGTAAATGCGTCGATATATTCCTTCAAGGTTCATTTATTCATACGCTATATCTTCTCTATATTTTATTTTTATATACTCTTTTATTATCTTTATGCTTATTCCTATTATATCTACATAATATCCTTACAGAAAATTGTCCATTTCTATACTTGCATTTTTGTGTGTCTATAAAAAATCATCAATGAATTCTACCTTTCAGATACCCCCTAGATTTCACTACACTTAATTTAGGTGGTATACTTACAAACATATTATATAATCTAGAAATGCTTTCACTTCTATAATTTCAAGTATTTTTTTCACATAATAATCCAGGTGTTTTCATATATCATTCTTTATCTTCTTGTATATAAATTTTTTTCTAAACCTTGGCATGAAAACTATATGATATTTACCATTCCGTTCACTATACTCTAAATTATCAATGTCCATAAAAGCACCTCCTTGTAGTTCATAGTTCAAGTCGGCGAACATGCTATAATTTTGCAGCAGAGATTTATTTCTTCACTTACAGCCAAAAGCTTTCCGTAACCACAAATCCAACTTGTTACATTCTTAAATACAAAAATAGAGCACCAAAATCTATTGGTGCTCACTTAACTAAAATCAATTCTACTAATTTTTATTTTCTTTATTAGCTGCTTCATTTAAAACATATAACTCTTCCTCCGAAAGGTCATATCTTGATATTCCCTTATCAATTGGTTTTGCATAAGTTGTACTTTCTTGCCTTCCATATATACCAGTTAAAATAACCCCATCATTTCTATCATCTAGCATAGCTATCGAAAAGCTCAAGTCACTACCAACATTCTCGAATGCCTTATATCTCATAATTGCTACTTTTTGAACACAATCCTTCATCTTAACTTCTAATCTCTTACATTCTTCTAGAGCCTTATCAGATCTTTCTTTAGCATCCTCAATACTATCTAATCTTTCCAGTAACATTTCTTCTAAATTATTATTAGTAGTACCTTTCATTAATTTTCTGTATCTGCTTTCTACTTTTCCAACTGCTTTAAATAAGACCACTACCATTATAAATAATAATATAATTATTATTGCCATTCCAATTAATAAATATGGCATTATATCATTCATTGCACTAATTAGCATATCCAATTTTGTGTCATTCCTTTCATAATTGTTTCACGTGAAACATTACATATTAATAATGTCGAGTATTCTTTGAAGATCTTCCTCTGAATAATATTCAATTTCTATTTTACCCTTGTTTTTCTTGTTTAAAATATTTACCTTTGTTCCAAAATAGTTCTGAAGCTGATTCTTAATTTCTTTATAATAAGGATTTACTTCTCCTATATTTTCATTATTTTTTTCCTTTTCAATATCATCATTAATTCTTTTTATTAATCTTTCTAATTCTCTAACGGATAATTTTTCATCAATTACCTGCTGAGCTATTTCATACTGTTTCTGCTTATCATTTATTGAAAGAAGCACTCTTCCATGTCCTTCCGTTATGATACTCTCAATTATATATTGTTGAACACGTTCATCCAGATTCATCAATCTCATTGTATTAGCAATAGCAACCCTTGACTTTCCTATTCTTTTACTTAATTCTTCTTGTGTTATTTTAAAATCATTTAACAATTTTCTATATGCTAAAGCCTCTTCTATTGGATTTAAGTCTTGGCGTTGAATATTCTCTATCAATGATATTTCTAATATATCTCTATCACTTAATTCCATTATTATTGCTGGGACTTCTTTTAAGCCAACAATTTTAGCCGCTCTCCATCTGCGCTCTCCAGCAACTATAATGTATCTATCATCTTTTAGCTCTCTTAAAATTAAAGGTTGAATAACACCATGGGTTTTGATTGACTCTGCTAATTCAGCTATTTTTTCTGAATCAAATAATTTTCTTGGTTGATCTTCATCACTTTTAATTTTATTTATAGGAATGAGCAAACTATTATTTTCTTGTTCAGTATTATCTGATTCCTCCGGTATAAGTGCGCCTAATCCTTTTCCTAAGGCGAATTTCTTTGCCATTCTATCACCTACTGTCTCTCTAAAAACTCTTTAGTTAATTTTACATACGCCTCAGCGCCCTTACATTTTTCGTCATACAACATTATCGGAAGTCCAAAGCTTGGCGCCTCTGCAAGCCTTACATTTCTAGATATTGTAGCTTCATATACCTTATTCTTAAAATATTTTTTTACTTCTTTCAAAACTTCATTACTAAGATTTGTCCTATAATCAAACATTGTCATTACAACACCTTCGATTTCTAGCTTTTTATTAAGAGATTTTTTTACTAATTGTATTGTGTTTATTAATTGACTAACTCCCTCCAATGCATAGAATTCACATTGTATTGGTATTAGCACTGAATCTGCACATGTTAATGCATTTATTGTTAATACCCCTAAAGACGGCGGACAATCTATAAACACATAGTCATATTCTGATTCAATTTCTTTTAATTTATTCTTCATTATATTTTCCCTATCACTTCTATTTATAAGTTCCACCTCTGCACCAGCTAGTTCCATCGTTGACGGTGATATGTACAAGTTCTGGACTAAGTCACTCCTTACTATAGATTCCTTCATAGTTGCATCAGAAATTAACACATCGTAAATGGATAAGTCTAAATTACTTTTATCCAATCCTAATCCACTCGTAGTATTTCCTTGAGGATCTATGTCTATAGTCAATACTCTATAACCTTCCATTGCTAAGTATGCACATAAGTTTATATTAGTAGTTGTTTTCCCAACCCCACCTTTTTGATTAAAAATGCAAATTACTTTCATAAGCACAGCCCTAAAAGAGCGTCCCCCCTTTCCATATTAATATTATATATACTTTTTTATTATAATAAAAGAATTATGTTCTAAAAAACAATAACTCTTAATAAAATATATTCTATCATAAAATATTTTTCATTAATTCTTAATTTTCTGTGTATAAATATGATTGACAATCCTATATTTCTATATTTATAAATATAAGATTAATATATACTTGCAATAATAAATTTACATTTATAATTCCAGTCATGTAATCCCTAAGTTAAGACCAAAATGTAGAAATTTAATTACAACATGTATATATAATTAAAGTTAAGGCAATACTTAGTAAAACCTTAACTTCCAATTATTCCGCTTATTTTTTTGTTTTTGGTATCTTTACTACTACTTCTATAAACTCATCATCATCTTTATATGCATATTCAGCTGGAATATCAAATTTCTGCAAAACTTGTTTTATTGTATTAACATAAAGTTTAGCCGGCAATACGCCTCTTATATTTCTTTTATTCTTATTTTTTAATTCTTCTCCAGCTAATTTAAGCAATTCTTTGTTAATTAATTCCTCTGTTTTCTTAACATTTAATCCGTCTTTTATTACTTTTTGAACAATTCTTAACTGCATTTCTTCAGTCGGAATTGTTAATAAAGCTCTTGCATGTCTTTCAGTTAATTTATTCTTTAAGCATAATTCCCTAACTTCACTACTTAACTTTAGCAATCTTAATTTATTAGCGATTGTTGATTGCTTCTTTCCCATCTTTTTTGCTAATTCATCTTGCGTAAAATTATGATCACTTATTAAATTATAATACGCTTCTGCTTCTTCTATGTAATTTAAATCTTCTCTTTGAAGATTTTCAAGTAGAGCTATCTGAGCAGATTCAGAGTCAGTTATATCTATAATATTGCAAGGAACCGTCTCTAACTCAGCTAACTTAGCTGCTCTAAGTCTTCTCTCTCCTGCTACCAATTCAAAGACCTCTCCACGCCGTCTTACAGTAATTGGTTGAATTATTCCATGTTCTCTAATTGATTGTGATAATTCTTCTATAGCTTCTTCATTAAAATATTTACGTGGTTGATAAATATTTGGAATGACTTTATTTATGCTAATACTTACTATTTCATTATTCATGTTCCCAACCCATCCCTTATTAAAATACTACATACATATTTTACCTTAATATCCTTATTTGTCTATTTAACTCCTACCTTAATATTTTATCATATACCTGCTTACATAATCAAATTTCAATTATTTATGTAATATCTTTATTTAATTGGATTTTTACTTATTACTCCTGCTCTTCTTGGATATCCCTTAGGAGATCTATCTATCTTTTTCACGACAACTAAATTATGTTTTAATTCTGTATCTTCAATGTTAATTTCACAAACTTCCAATACTTTTCCACCTAAAATCTTTATTGCATTTGTGCTCTCTGTAATTTCTTGATCAACTGATGGACCTTTTAGCGCAATAAAACTTCCTCCAACTTTTACATATGGTAAGCATAATTCAGATAATACACTCATATTTGCAACGGCCCTAGATGTTGCAATATCAAAATTCTCTCTTAGCTTAATATCTTTTGCTCCATCTTCAGCCCTAGAATGTATAGTTGTTACATTAGATACTCCAATTCTATTAATAACTGTGTTTAAAAAACTCACTCTTTTGTTCAATGAATCTAATAATGTAACATTCAAATCAGCTCTCATTATTGCAATAGGCAAACCTGGAAAACCAGCTCCTGTACCAACATCTATTAAGCTGCTAGCAATTTTGAATTCATCTCTTTTAAATGCTTTTATTGAATCAATAAAATGCTTTTTGATTATTTCTTCATCATCAATTATAGCTGTTAAATTAATCTTTTCATTCCATTCTTGAAGAAGTTTCATATAATCAATAAATTTTTCATACTGCTCTTTCGATAGTTGTAAACCAACATCTTCTGCTGATTTAGACATTAAATCATAAAACTTCATAATTCCTCCAATAATAATTAAAATTATTTATTATAATAATGTTCAAGATAAATAAGTAATACTGAAATATCTGCTGGAGACACTCCTGAAATACGTGTTGCCTGACCTATGCTTATTGGTCTAATATCACTTAACTTTTGTATTGCTTCAGTTCTTAACCCCTTAATATCACTATAATTAATATCCTTAGGTAATAATTTCTTTTCAAATTTCTTAAATTGAGCAACTTGTTCAAGCTGACTTTGGATATATCCTTCATATTTTGTTAATATATTAATTTGCTCTCCAACGTCATGAGGTAATTCTGGCCTCTCTGAATCTATTTGTTGTAAATCAAAGTAATCTAATTCAGGTCTTTGTAGTAGTTCATAAAAAGTAATTGGCTTTCTCAATTCAGCTGAATTTAATGATATTAAAAATTCATTTATTTCTTTTTTATTAGTTACCTTTAAATTCTTTAATCGTTCTAATTCATTTTCAATATTTTGTTTCCTCTTTATAAATTTATCATATCTTTCCTCTGTGACTAATCCAACTCTATACCCTAAATCCGTTAATCTAAAATCTGCATTATCCTGCCTCAATAATAATCTATATTCTGCTCTTGAAGTCATCATCCTATAAGGTTCATTAGTCCCTTTTGTAACTAAATCATCTATTAGAACTCCTATATAAGCATCAGATCTAGTTAATATTAGTGGTTCTTTTTCTTTAATTTTTAATGCTGCATTTATACCTGCAATTAACCCCTGTGCTCCAGCCTCTTCATATCCTGAACTTCCATTAAGCTGACCTGCACCATATAATCCCTCAATATCTTTAAATTCTAATGTTGGTTTTAATTGAGTAGGATCAATTGAATCATACTCAATTGCATATGCAGTTCTCATCATTTCAACATTTTCAAGTCCTGGCAAGGTTTTAAGCATTTCAATTTGTACTTCTTCTGGTAAAGATGATGAAAATCCACCTACATACATTTCTAGTGTGTCAATCCCCTCAGGTTCAATAAATATTTGATGTTGTGGTTTATCTGGAAATCTCATTATTTTATCTTCTATTGATGGACAATATCTAGGACCAACACCTTTTATACTTCCATTATAAATTGGAGATCTTCCTATATTATCTCTAATTATTTTACGTGTTTCATCATTTGTATAGGTTAAATAACAAGATACTTGTTCCCTTTCAATATTTTCACTCATAAATGAAAAAGGTATTATATTATCATCACCATTTTGTTCTATCATCTTAGAAAAATCCACAGATCTTCTATTTATCCTAGCTGGGGTTCCAGTTTTGAATCTCCTCAAAGAAACTCCTAAATCTAATAATGATTGTGATAGGTCATTAGCTGGAAATAAACCATTAGGACCGCCACTATATGATACTTCACCAATTATAATTTTTCCTTTTAAATATGTACCAGTTGCAAGAATTACCGCCTTACATTTAAAAATAGCTCCATTTTTAGTAACTACGCCTGTCACCTTTCCATTCTCAACATTAAGTTCAGTTACCTCAATTTGCCTTATTTTAAGATTTTCCTGTTCCTCTAAAATTCTCTTCATTCTAAATTGATAACTTTTTTTATCTGCTTGAGCTCTCAATGAGTGAACTGCTGGTCCTTTTGAAGTATTCAACATTCTTGACTGGATAAATGTATTATCAATATTGATCCCCATTTCTCCACCAAGTGCATCAATTTCCCTAACTAAATGACCTTTTGCAGTACCACCGATATTAGGATTACAAGGCATCAATGCTATTGAATCTAAATTTATTGTACATACTAATGTATTAAGGCCTAATCTTGCTGATGCCAATGCAGCTTCACATCCCGCATGACCTGCACCAACAACAACTATATCGAATTGACCACCATCATAATTTACTGCCATTACTTTTACCTACTTTCCTACACAAAATTCACTAAAAATTTTGTTTAATAAATCTTCTTCTAATTCATCTCCAGTTATTTCTCCTAAAGCTTTCATAGCCGCTGTTATATAAATTGATATTAAATCAAGATATTCATTAGCATTAATTTTATCTAAAGCCATTTTACAATTTTCTAATGATTTATATAACGCTTGCTTATGTCGTGCATTAGAAATTATTAAGCTTTCAGAGCTTATCTCTCCATTAAAGAATAACTTTTTAACTTCATCTTTTAAAATATCTATTCCTTGGCCAGTTTTAGCTGATATATTTATTATATTACTTAAATTCTTAAGTATTTCTTCTTGAATTTTTATATCTTTCAAATCCATCTTATTTAATAATACTATATATTTTCTATTCTTTATTTTATTAATTATTCTACTGTCTTCTTCATCTATATATCTAGATGCATCAAGCATGAGTATTATTAGATCTGCTTCTTCAATTTTCTCTTTTGATTTTTCCACACCTATTTTTTCTACTACATCTTCTGTATCTCTTATTCCTGCTGTATCGGTTATTTTAACCGGTATTCCATCAAGATTTATATATTCCTCAATTATATCTCTAGTTGTCCCTGGGACATCTGTTACTATAGCTCTATTTTCTCTTAATAATGCATTAAGTAATGAAGATTTTCCTACATTTGGTTTTCCTACAATAACTATATTGAGTCCATCTCTCACAATTTTACCCGCATCCGCATTAGACAATAAGGTTTCAATTTTTGAATTTGTATTCTCGATCCCATCTTTAATCTGTAAAATTAAATTGTCATCAACGATATCCTCATCATCTTCTGTAAAATCAACTGCATATTCAATTAGCGCTAAAACGTTTAGCAAATACCCTCTTAATTCATTTATTTCTTTAGATAAAGCCCCTTTGCTTTGAATCATAGCGGCTTTCATCGATAACTCTGTTTTAGCAGTTATTATATCCATAACTGCTTCGGCCTGACTCAAATCTATTCTTCCATTTAAAAATGCTCTTTTAGTAAATTCTCCAGGTTCTGCAAGTCTTGCACCAGCTTTGATAACCTGATCTAATACACTATTAGTAGATATAACTCCTCCATGACAATTTATTTCTACCACGTTTTCACCCGTATAGCTTCTTGGCGCTTTCATATAACTTAAAATAACTTCATCAATTATCTCTTTTTTGTTCTCTAAATCCACAATATTACCATACTTCATAGTGTATGTTTTCATGCTTTCAATATCGTATTTATTCCTAGGAGTAAATATCTTACTAGCAATCTTTAAAACATTCTCCCCTGAAATTCTTATTATTGAAACTCCGCCTTCTCCGATTGGTGTAGCGATCGCACAAATAGTATCAAATTCTTTCATTTAATTTCCTCCTCTTTTTAAAGAAGAATATTTTCTAAACTAAAACTCCTTTTTAACTATTATCAATTTTACATAACAAAATTTAAATAGTCAAAGTTATATTAGCTAAAACTTCTCTTTTTAATCATAAATTTTATTTATAAACTTAAAAAGAAAGCCATTATGGCTTTCTTTTTAAGTTTAATCTTTCTTTAATTCAACGACTACCCTTCTAAACGGCTCCTCGCCCTCACTATATGTATTAACAAAGGCATCTTCCTGAAGTGCAGAATGAATGATTCTTCTCTCGTATGGATTCATTGGCTCTAGTTTAAATGATTTTTTTGTTTTCTTAACTCTATTAGCTGTTTTAATTGCAACACCTTTAAGAGTTTCCTCTCTTTTGCTTCTATAATCTTCGGTATCTAGTATAACCTTTTTATGAGGAAGTTCATGTAACTTATTAACTACAAGTGAAACTAAATATTGAATAGAATCTAATGTCTCTCCTCTATAACCAATTATCACTCCCATTTTTTCTCCGGATAAATTAATTATAATGCTATCATTCTCTTCTTTAATATCAATAGTTGCCTCAACTTCCATTCCCTTGAGTATATGAACTATAAAGTTTCGTGCTTCTTCAATATAATTATATTTTCTAGAAACTCTAATTCTTGCTGGTTTAACTCCTATAACATTAAATAAACCCTTTGAGCCATGATCCAAAATTTCAATATCAACCATATCCTTATTTGCATCAAGTTCACTTAAAGCTTTATTTAAGGCTTCTTCAACAGTCTTTCCTTCCACTTCTACTGATTTCATCTGTTAATTCACCACCTCTAATATCAAAGCAAAATCACTTTTTGATTATTTCTTTTTTCTCTTTTTACTAGCTGAATTTTTAGATTCTTCCACTGCCATAACAAATTTATCTGATTCTGTTACAGCATCTTTTTGAGTCTTATCATCCATCTCTCTCATTGCTGGCCTATAGTTTAAAAAATATGTTTGTATTGTTTGAATTAAATTACCAATTATCCAGTAAAGTACAAGTATTGATTTAAAATTCAATGACATAACACCCATCATTCCAGCCATAACTAAATTCATACTTCCCATATTCATTCCACCTGGTTGTGATGGTGTTGATTTAGACATTAAATAAGATGGTATATATGTTGACAATGCAGCTAATACTGGTAATATATAATATTTATCTGGTGCAAATAAATCGTGAATCCATAGGAATGAAGCACCTTCTATTCCTTGTATCCCCATAAATACCCAATAGAGAGCCATTAGTATAGGTAGAGGTAATAATGATGGAAGGCATCCACCAGCTACACTAACATTATTCTCCTTATATAGCCTCATAGTTTCAGTATTCAATTTTTGAGGATCGTCTTTGTACTTAGCCTGAAGCTTTTTCACTTCTGGTTGAATTTTCTGCATTCCTTGTGATGACTTTGCTGCCTTAATGTTAAATGGTAATATTAAAATTCTTATAATCAATGTAAAAATAAATATTGCCAAAACATAAGATAGCCCAACATCCGATATTCCCATACTAACTATAAAGTCATGCAGGGAATCAAATATCCCTTTCATAAAGTTAACTATTGCTTGAAACATTAAAATATATACCTCCTAATATCTCACCTAACCGGATCATATCCACCCTTACAAAAAGGATTACATCTTAATATTCTGTAAACTGCTAATGCACTACCTTTAAAAGCTCCATATTTATTTATGGCATCTATTGCATATTGTGAACAAGTAGGCACAAATCTACAGCATGAAGATCTTCCAGGTGAAATATATTTTCTATAAAATTTAATTAGGCGTATTAGTAATTTCTTCATTATTATATAAGCCTGCCTTTTTAATTAAACTTCTCATAGCTCTTTCTACTTCAAAGTAGCTTTTACTTTGAAGAGGATTTCTTGCTATAAAAACAAAATCATATCCCTTTACTATATAATTATAATTTAATCTAAAGCTTTCAGTTATTAATCTTTTACATCTACTTCTAACAACACTATTCCCAACTTTTTTACTTACAGAAATACCTACCTTGCTATAGGCTAAAAAATCTCTATCCTTATTCCTTCTATTTTTTAATATGTACATAACTAGAAGCTCATTTGCAAATGATTTACCTCTTTTATATACAATTGTAAATTCAAAATTTTTCTTTAATCTATAAATCATAGATATTTTTATACTCCTTTTTTCCCTGCATTTGCAGAAAAAAGGCCACTAATGGGCCCTTAAGCTGTTAATTTTTTTCTTCCTTTTTGTCTTCTACTCTTAAGAATGTTTCTTCCTGATTGAGTGCTCATTCTTTTTCTAAAACCATGTTCTTTTTTTCTTTGTCTCTTTTTAGGTTGGTAAGTCATAAACATTACATATGCACCCCCTTAAATTTATTATTTATAGTAAAAACTATACTTCGCTATTTAAATTTTACTTTATCATTATATAGATATACTATTTTTCTGTCAAGGTGGTAATAATTGTTGATAAATATATTTATATATATTTTTTTGTGGATAACTTATTGAATATGAGTATTTACTTATGTTATCATAAATATTATGTTGTGAATAACTTATTAATATAAAAACTTATCCACATGTGTGGATAAAATTGTGCATAACTTGTTTATTTTTATTGTTAGTACATGCTTTATAGTTGATTTTATTTAGATCTTAGCATGTTTATAACACTTAATAACAGATTGTTATTAAATTTATAGAAATTTAATATATACACATAGTTATTAACATGTTGATATATTTATATACATACTTGGCTATAATATATGAATGTTAATATCCTTGTTGATAAACTGTACATAACTATTATAAAAATTTTTTTATTACAATATTGGAGGAATAAGAATGGATGCCGATCTTAAAAATTTATGGGATAAAACCTTAGATATTATAAAAAGTGAGCTAAGTGAAGTTAGTTTTAATACTTGGATTAAAAGCTGCGAACCTCTGTCTATTTCTTCTAATACTCTAAAGATAAGCGTTCCAAATTCCTTTACTCAAGATATTTTAGATAAAAGATATAAAGATTTAGTTGCAAATTCCATAAAAGCAGTATGTTCAAAATTATATACAATTGAATTTATTATAATGTCTGAAATCTATGAAAAAGAAGAAATTAAGAGTTCATCAAATCAGAAATCAAAAGCTATTGTAGTTAATGATGAAATGTCGTCTACATTAAATCCAAAATATACTTTTAATTCTTTTGTAATAGGTAATAGTAATAGATTTGCTCATGCTGCATCTTTGGCAGTTGCAGAATCACCAGCAAAAGCATATAACCCGTTATTCATATATGGTGGAGTCGGACTTGGAAAGACTCACTTAATGCATGCTATCGGTCATTACATCTTAGATGGTAATCCTAATGCTAAAGTTGTATATGTCTCATCTGAAAAATTTACCAATGAATTAATAAACGCTATAAAAGATGATAAGAATGAAGAATTCAGAAATAAATACAGGAATGTTGATATCTTACTTATAGATGATATACAATTTATAGCCGGAAAAGAGCGTACTCAAGAAGAATTCTTTCATACATTTAATGCGTTACATGATGCGAATAAACAAATTATATTATCTTCAGATAGACCGCCAAAAGAAATTCCAACATTAGAAGATAGGCTTCGATCTAGATTTGAATGGGGCTTAATAGCAGATATTCAAGTCCCTGATTTCGAAACTAGAATGGCAATACTAAAAAAGAAAGCTGATGTTGAAAATCTAAATGTAGCAAATGAAGTTATGGGGTACATTGCTACTAAAATTAAATCTAATATAAGAGAACTTGAAGGCGCACTAATAAGAATAATTGCTTACTCCTCATTAACTAACAGAGAAGTTACTGTAGATTTAGCTACAGAAGCATTAAAAGATATAATATCTAAAAAGCAAGGAAAGCATGTGACTATTGACTTAATACAAGATGTAGTTTCTAGTTACTTTAATTTGCGTGTTGAAGATTTAAAATCTCAAAGGCGGACTAGAAATGTTGCTTACCCAAGGCAAATAGCAATGTATTTAAGTAGAAAGCTAACAGATATGTCTTTACCTAAAATTGGAGAAGAATTTGGAGGAAGAGATCATACCACAGTAATACATGCTTATGAGAAAATATCTGAGAATCTCAAAACTGATGATTCATTACAAAGTACTGTTAACGACATTACAAAAAAATTGACTCAGAATTAATCCACAGAGCTGTATAATAAGTACATAATAACTTGTGGATAATATTTTTTTAGTTATATTATGCTTATACTTGTGGATAACCAGTCTGTTTTGTTACTGATTTATCCACAATATTTTTGAATTAAATTTTGTTGATATTACAGCGATTATACTAGTTATCAACAAATTAACAGCCCCTACTACTATTATTACTATAAAAATATTTATCTAACTACTAATTATCATCTTTAATTCTTGTGAATAAAATAAGGAGGATTTTCAATGATCTTTACATGTGAAAAACAAAAAATATTAGAAGGTATATCAATAGTTCAAAAAGCCATAACAGGTAAATCAACAATGCCCATATTAGAAGGTATTTATATAAATGCACATAATTCAACAATAACTCTTATAGGTTCAGATATGGATGTTAGTATTCAAACATTAGTTGATGCAACTATTATGGAAGAAGGAAGTATAGTTATTGATGCTAAAATATTTGGAGAAATAATAAGAAAACTGCCTAATTCAACTATAAGAATAGAAACTATGGAAAATCAGCTAATAAAAATAACTTGTGAAAAATCCATATTTGATGTAGTTTATATGAACACAAATGAATTTCCAGAGTTACCTGAAATTAATGAGAATTTAAAAATATCAGTAAATCAAAATATATTAAAAAATATGATAAAAGGGACTTCTTTTGCTATCGCTCAAGACGAAACAAGACCTATTCTTCAAGGAATATTATTCGAAGTGAGAAATAAAAACTTAAACCTAGTTGCTCTAGATGGATATAGACTAGCTATAAAAAGTGAATTTTTGGATACGGATATTGATATAGAAGTTGTAATTCCAGGAAAAACATTAAATGAAGTATCAAAGATACTAGAAGATATAGATGAGATTGTGGATATAACATTTACTAATAACCATATATTATTTAATTTAAAAAGAACTAAAATAATATCTAGATTATTAGAAGGTAAGTTCATAAATTATAAATCATTATTACCACAAGAACACAAACTATTTGTAAATGTTAATAGACAAGAACTACAAAATGCGATAGAAAGAGCATCTCTAATGGCTAAGGATGGAAATACTAACTTAATAAAATTAGATTTACATCAAGATAACTTAGTAATAACCTCTAATTCTCAATTGGGAAAGGTAAGAGATGAAATTTCGATAAAATTGCAAGGAGATGAAATAGAAATTGCATTTAACTCAAAATATCTGTTAGATGTTTTAAAGAACATGGAGGATAATGAAGTTGTTATGAAAATGACATCTGGTATAAGCCCATGTGTTATTGAAGAACATAATAATGAAAATGCAAAATATTTAGTTTTGCCAGTAAGACTAATGAGATAGGAGGATAAATATTATTTTAATATTTATATAATGAAAATGAATAAAATAAAAATTGATACTGAAATTATAAAATTAGATGCTTTTTTAAAATGGGCATCTATTGCTAGCTCAGGTTCAGAAGCTAAGATTTATGTGCAAGATGGAATGATAAAGGTTAATGGAGAAGTTTGTACTCAAAGAGGTAAAAAATTAAGAATTGGAGATGTAGTAAACTTCGAAGGTTCAGATTTTGAAATAATATAGAGATAGTTATTTGATTAGTTATGATATAATTATTATAGGTGTATTTTTATGTATGTTAAAAATATAAATTTGCTTAATTATAGGAATTATAAAAAATTAAGCGTAGAATTGACTGAAAATGTTAATGTGTTTGTGGGAGATAATGCTCAAGGAAAAACAAATATTTTAGAATCAGTATATTATTGTGCTTTTGCAAAATCACACAGAACATCAAAAGATAAAGAATTAATAAATTGGGAAAATAGTACAGCCTACATAAGTTTACTTATAGGGAAAAATAGATTAGATAAAAAGATCGATATAAATATACTCAGAGATGGTAAGAAAGCCATAAAAGTAAACAATATAAAAGTAAATAAGATAGGTGAACTATTTGGAATTTTTAATGTAGTAATGTTTTCTCCAGAAGATTTAAAAGTTATAAAAGAAGCACCAAGTTTGAGAAGAAGAGTATTAGATATGGAATTATCTCAGGTAAATCCAAATTATTACTTCAACTTAGTACAATATAATAAAGTTCTAGGCGAAAGAAACATTGTGTTAAAGAGCAGGTCATTTAGTGAAGATATTTTAGATGTATATGATATGCAATTGAGTAAATATGCTGATTATATTATTTCAAAAAGGTTAGAATATATAAATAAGATAAATTTTTACGGTGATATAATTCATAAAGAAATTACATCTGGAAAAGAAGCAATAAACTTTAAATATAATTGTACTGTTAATCTAGAGAATGGAAAATTTAAAGATAATTATTTAAAAAAACTAAAAGATAATATTCAAAAAGATAGGGAAAAGGGGTTAACATCTGTAGGACCTCATAGAGATGATTTTAGCGTATTTATAAATAATATTGATACTAAGATTTTCGGATCTCAAGGACAACAAAGAACATCGATTCTAACTATGAAATTTGCATCTTTAAAAATCATTAGAGAGATTACAGGTGAATATCCAGTATTATTGTTAGATGATGTTTTATCGGAGCTTGATTTAAATAGGAAAAAATATATATTAAGATCAATAAAGGATATACAAACTATAATAACATGTGCTGGAATTGAGGATTTAAATGATTATTTAGATGATAAAGTCAAGATATTTAATGTATTAAACGGACAAATTTTAAATCAAGGGAGGAATATATAATGTTTTTGCATTTAGGTGAAAATGTAGTAGTTCCCATTAAAGACATTATTGGAATATTCGATCTTCAAAATACGATGTATAGCTCTGACACAATACAATTTTTAAGACTAGCAGAAGAAGACGGATTTGTAGAAAGAATAACAGAAGAAAAGCCAAAGTCGTTTATAATAGCAGAAGTAGATAATAAGAGTAAAATATATTTATCACCAATATCATCAACTACATTAACAAAAAGAACAGATATAGAATATAGTTCTTAGTTTCATAAAATTAAAAATTTTAATAATACTTATTAAGTTTAGGAGGAGTCTGATTTGGAACAAAATAACAGAAAATATGATGAAAATCAGATACAAGTTCTTGAAGGATTAGAAGCAGTAAGAAAAAGACCAGGAATGTATATTGGAAGCACTAGTTCAAGAGGCCTTCATCATTTAGTATATGAAATCGTAGATAATAGCATTGATGAGGCTTTAGCAGGATATTGTAATAAGATAGAAGTATACATTAATGAGGATAATTCGATTACAGTAAATGACGATGGTAGAGGGATGCCTGTAGGAATACATCCTAAGATGGGAAAATCAACTGTTGAAGTTATAATGACAATATTGCACGCAGGTGGTAAATTTGGAGGGGGAGGATATAAGGTTTCAGGTGGATTACACGGAGTTGGTGCATCTGTAGTTAATGCTCTTTCGGAAGAATGTACTGTCACAGTTAATAGAGATGGGCATATATGGCAGCAGAAATATAGTAAAGGAAAGGTTCTAAACGAACTTACAAAAGTAGGGGACAGTGACCAGACTGGAACACAGACATATTTTAAGCCTGATGCAGAAATATTTGATGAAATAGTGTTTGATTTCGAAGTTTTATCTCAAAGATTAAGAGAACTAGCATTCTTAAATAAAGGAATATATATAAGGTTAGTAGATAAAAGAGATGAGAAAGAAGAAGTTTTCCATTACGAGGGTGGAATTAAATCCTTTGTTAGCTACTTGAATAGGAATAAAGTGCCACTTCATGAAGAACCTATATATATTGAAGGGGTGAAAGATAATATATCCGTGGAAGTAGCGCTTCAATATAATGACGGTTATACTGAAAATATATTTTCTTTTGCCAACAATATTGATACAGTTGAAGGCGGAACGCATCTAGTTGGATTTAAAACTGCACTAACTAGAGTATTTAACGATTATGCAAAAAAATTTGGGCATATAAAAGAGAATGACAAGAATTTTACTGGTGATGATATAAGGGAAGGTCTGACTGGAGTAATATCTATAAAAATTGAAGAGCCACAATTTGAGGGGCAAACAAAAACTAAGTTAGGAAATAGCGAAGTAAGAGGAATTGTAGACTCAATTGTTGGTGAAAATATAGGCATATTCCTTGAGGAAAATCCTAACATAGGTAAAATGATTGTTGATAAGGCTCTAATGGCTGCCAGAGCCAGAGATGCAGCTAGAAAAGCAAGAGAATTAACACGAAAATCAGTTTTGGAAAGATCTACATTGCCAGGGAAATTAGCAGATTGTTCATCTAAAGACCCAAGGGAGTGTGAAATTTATATAGTCGAAGGAGATTCGGCAGGTGGATCTGCAAAGCAAGGAAGAAATAGAAAATTCCAAGCTATTTTACCTTTAAGAGGTAAGATATTAAATGTTGAAAAACAAAGATTAGATAGAATATTAAATGCAGATACTATTAGATCAATGATTACTGCATTTGGAGCAGGCATAGGAAATGATTTTGATGTTGAGAAGATTAGATATAATAGAATTATAATTATGACAGATGCCGATGTTGATGGTGCTCATATTAGAACATTATTACTAACATTTTTTTACAGATATATGAGGAATTTAATAGATGATGGGCATGTATACATAGCACAACCACCATTATATAAAGTTAGTAAGAGTAAAAAGGAGTATTATGCATATAGTGATCCTGAATTAGAAAGTGTTTTATCAGAGTTAGGTGGAAAAGATAATTCTACTGATATTCAAAGATATAAAGGTCTTGGAGAAATGAATGCGTCTCAATTATGGGATACAACTATGGATCCGGAAAAGAGAATTTTATTAAAAGTAAACATAGAAGATGCTATGGCAGCCGATGAAATTTTTACAATACTGATGGGCGAAAAAGTCGAACCAAGAAAAGAATTTATACAACAAAATGCTAGAAATGTTGTTAATTTAGATATTTAGTACTGAAATACGAGGTGAAGTACATGGATTTTAATGAAGGAAAAGTTATACCTGTAGATATTAAAAATGAAATGAAGAAATGTTATATAGATTATGCAATGAGTGTTATAGTCGGTCGTGCATTGCCAGATGTAAGAGACGGACTAAAACCTGTTCATAGAAGAATACTATATTCGTTGCAGGAATTGGGATTAACCCCTGAAAAGGGATATAGAAAGTGTGCAAGAATAGTTGGAGATGTTCTAGGTAAATATCATCCACATGGTGATAGTTCAGTTTATGATGCATTAGTTAGAATGGCTCAAGATTTTTCAATGAGATATATGCTAGTTGATGGACATGGAAATTTTGGATCAGTTGATGGTGATAGTGCAGCTGCTATGAGATATACAGAAGCAAAAATGAATAAAATAGCAGTTGAAATGTTAAGAGATATTAATAAGAGCACAGTTGATTTTATGCCTAACTTTGATGGCGAAGAGCAAGAGCCAGTAGTATTACCATCAAGATTTCCTAATCTCTTGGTAAATGGTTCATCAGGAATTGCAGTTGGTATGGCAACTAATATTCCACCACATAATTTGGCTGAAATAATTGATGGGACTATTATGCTTATAGATAATCCTGAAAGCACAGTTTTGGAACTTATGACTAAAATTACAGGACCAGATTTTCCTACAGGGGCTACCATTATGGGTAAAGCAGGAATTAGGGCTGCATATGAAACTGGTAAAGGAAAGATAATAGTAAGAGCGAATGCTGAAATAGAAGAAGAAAACGGAAGGCACTCAATAATTGTTACTGAGATACCATATCAAGTAAATAAAGCAAAACTTGTAGAAAATATTGCTGATTTAGTAAAAGATAAAAAGATTACTGGAATCTCTGACTTGAGAGACGAATCAGACAGAGACGGTATGAGAATTGTAATTGAGCTTAAAAGAGATGCTAATCCAAGTGTAGTATTAAATTTATTATATAAGCATACAAAGCTTCAAGATACATTTGGCATTATTATGTTAGCATTAGTTAATAATGAGCCAAAGGTTTTAAATTTAAAGCAAATACTGGAAAATTATGTAGAATTTCAAAAAGAAGTTATAACAAGAAGAACTATATTTGATTTAAACAAGGCAGAGGCTAGAGCACATATCTTAGAAGGCTTAAAGATAGCATTAGATAACATAGATGAAGTAATAAGTATAATAAGAAATTCTAATACTACTGAAATTGCCAAAAATACTCTAATGGAAAGATTTGAACTTTCTGAAAAGCAATCTCAGGCTATATTAGAGATGAGATTAAGAAGATTAACTGGATTAGAAAGAGGTAAAATCGAGGAAGAGTATAATGAGCTAATGAAACAAATAGAATATTTAAAATCTATTTTAGCTAGTGAAGAAAAACTGTTAGATGTTATTAAAGAGGAACTATTAGAAATAAAGAATAGATACTCAGATGAGAGAAAAAGTAAAATTGAAAAAATAGTAAATGAAATTGATATAGAGGATCTAATTCAAGAAGAAGATGTTGTGATAACATTAACACATTCGGGATATATAAAAAGAATTTCGGCCGACACTTATTCATCACAAAGAAGAGGTGGAAAAGGAATTCAAGCAATGTCAACTAAGGAAGATGATTTTGTTGAGCACTTGATGATAACATCAACACATTCAGATGTACTATTCTTTACAAATAAAGGAAGAGTGTATAAATTAAGAGCTTATGAAGTTCATGATGCTGGAAGACAGGCGAAAGGAACAAATCTGATAAATCTTATAGCAATAGAACCTGATGAAAAGATTCAAACAGTACTTACTGTAACAGATGAGAAAAAAGAAGGCTTTTTGTTTATGGGAACTAAGCAAGGAATAGTAAAGAAGACTCCATTAAGTGAATTTAAAAATCTAAGAAAGAATGGATTAATCGCAATAAGCTTAAAAGATGGCGATGAATTATTAAAAGTAAAGAATACCTATGGTGATGCTAATATTATGGTTGTAACTCAAAATGGTTATGCCGTTAAATTTAATGAAAAAGATGTTAGATCAATGGGAAGAACTGCATCAGGTGTTAAAGCCATTAATTTAAAAGAAGATGATATAGCAGTATGTATGGATATTGCTGTTGATGGAGAAGAGTTATTAGTAATAAGTGAAAATGGATATGGAAAGAGAACTCCTATTGCTGAATATAAGCTTCAAAATAGGGGCGGAGTAGGACTAATAACTTATAAAATTAGTGAAAAGACTGGAAAGCTTGCTGGCGCTACAATTTGTAAGGTAGATGATGAATTAATGCTTATAAATTCTAGTGGAGTAGCTATTAGAATTAATGTAGCAGATATCTCTGTAACAAGTAGATCAGCAATGGGGGTAACATTGATGAGAACGAATGAAGATGAGAAAGTTGTTGCAATAGCTAAAATATTAAGCAGTGATGATCAAGAAACTGAATCTGAAATAAATAATATAGAAGAATAATATTAGATATAATAAATCTTATAAGATTATAAATAAGGCATAACTATTGAATATACGTTATAGCCTTATTTTTTTATAGGTATTATATATTAAAATTTTATAAAAATATCTACATATATGCGAGGTGTATCATAATAAGATATATTAAGTATCATATAGATATATTAATTAATGTTAACATAAATTAATATAATTGGGTTATATTATATAAGTACTGTTGAATTATTATGTTAATATAAAAAACGTCGCTGAAGCAGATAAACACTTTAATTAAATTTAGAAAAAGTATTTTTGATATAATTTAAAAAAAATTTTAAAAAGTTGTTGACAGTGTATAAATCAGGTGATATACTAAAAAAGTCGCTTGAGGGTGATGAAAATTAATAACTACAATGAGAATTGTAGGAAAGAAAATTGGTCTTTGAAAATTGAACAGAATAACATAAATACATTTAAGTAAACCAGCAATTTTTATTTGAGTAA
>NZ_JAKJJX010000041.1:0-41125 GCF_022320765.1 Clostridium sp. YIM B02569
AACGATGGGACTCGAACCCACGACAACCAGTGCCACAAACTGGCGCTCTACCAACTGAACTACGTTCACCATAATGGTGCGTTTTAAGGGATTCGAACCCCCGGCCCACGCCTTAGAAGGGCGTTGCTCTATCCAGCTGAGCTAAAAACGCATATTTTTTATTATGTTACAAATACTAAATTTGTATGGAGCGGGTAGTGGGAATCGAACCCACCTTTCCAGCTTGGAAGGCTGGAGTATTACCGATATACGATACCCGCATATTTATTTTTTAAATGGTCGGGGTGACAGGGATTGAACCTGCGACCTCATGGTCCCAAACCACGCGCGCTCCCATCTGCGCCACACCCCGATTATAATGGTGCGTTTTAAGGGATTCGAACCCCTGGCCCACGCCTTAGAAGGGCGTTGCTCTATCCAGCTGAGCTAAAAACGCATATTCAACATTTAACTGCTTTTCAGACTTTTTTATTATACTCTATCCAAGCAATCTTGTCAATCACTTTTTCTTTGGAACGTTTTTTATTTTAACTGTTCCTTCAAACTTTGTCAAGACTTTTTAACCATTTTGATTAATATTATAATCTTTTAATGGAGCGGGTAGTGGGAATCGAACCCACCTTTCCAGCTTGGAAGGCTGGAGTATTACCGATATACGATACCCGCAAATATTAATCTTTTAATGGTCGGGGTGACAGGGATTGAACCTGCGACCTCATGGTCCCAAACCACGCGCGCTCCCAGCTGCGCCACACCCCGAGAATCTCAACCAGTTTTTTAACTTGTCACTCATCTCTCAGCGACAATGATTATTCTACAATATCAAATCTGTTTCGTCAATACCTTTTTTATAATTTTTCATAATAAATTTAAATATTTAATCATTATGCCCTGATTTCTTTTAAATATGCGTCTACTTCCCCATTATTATCGATGTTTATAAACCCTATACATCTCCCTTTAAATTTAGGTAATGATATACTTCCTGGATTCATTAATATCATATCATCTTCTTTCTCTACTAATTGTTGATGTGTATGACCGAATAACACAATGTCAGCATTTAATTCTCTTCCCCTATAATAGATATTATTCATAGAACTCTTTACCCCATACAGATCACCATGTGTAAAAAATATCTTTTTTCCATTCACTTCTATAACAGATTCCTTTGGATACTTAGTTGAATAATCGCAATTACCTGCAACAGCATATACTTTTCCTTTAAAAGTATTTTCTAATAATTCCGCATCATCAATGTTATCTCCTAGATGTATCAAAATATCGGCATCCTTTATTAGTCCCTTAGCCAAATTAATATATTTAGTCATCCTATGTGTATCACTTACAACTGCAATTAACATAATTTAATTTCTCCTCCTGCATTATTATTCATTTAACTCTTATATAGTAAAGAACCTATCTATCTAGAATAACTTTCTAAATAAATTAAATTAGTTTAATAATTACCTTTTTTAATTCCTTTAATGCCTTTCCTCTATGACTTATTTCATTTTTCTCCTCTGAAGTTAACTCAGCAAAAGTTTTATCTAATGGTTCGTAGAAAAATAATGGATCATATCCAAATCCGCCATCTCCATGTAGTTCTTCTATAATATATCCTTCCACTTCACCTGTAACTTTAAAATACTCCCCCTTATCTGTAAACATAGCTAATTGGCAAATAAACTTAGCTCCTCTATTGCTTTTTAAAACTCCTTTTAACTTGTTTAAAAGCTTTTCATTGTTTTTTGAATCATTTCCATGTTCCCCTGCATATCTAGCAGAATAAATTCCAGGCTCCCCATTTAAGTAATTTACCTCTAACCCTGAATCATCTGCTAATACAATAAAATTACTATCTTTTCTTTCTAACAAATATTCATATATTTCCTTTGCTTTCTTTTTTGCATTCTCTTCAAATGTTTTTCCATCTTCAACTACATCTATGTTTATACGCTCATCTTCCAATGATCTAACTTCTATATCTATATCTTTTAATATTTCTTTCATTTCTTTAATCTTTTTCTTATTATTACTAGCTAATATTAATTTTTTCATTATATATCTCCTTTTGCTCATTTACAATAAAAATTTCAAATTCCATAATTACCCTATAAGGTGCTTTAAAATCACTAGTTCTTTTGCCTTTCTATCACTAATAATAGTATCACTTTTTCATTTTTAAGTAACCTAACTAACGCTATATATTCCTAAATGACTTTTATATAACTACAACTAAATTACTTAAAACACATTAATCTTTTAGAATTCTTACTGTATGTTAAATAATTCATCTCTTTTAGGTGGTTCAACCTCTATTTCATTATCATTATCTATTAATAATGCTCCACTCTCACATATCTTTCCTATTATACTAGCCTCAATTCCACTTTCATTTAGAAGTTTTATAAACCCTCCACCATTTTTAGTAGTAATAAGCATACTCCCAGACGATATTAACCTAAGTGGATCTATTTTAAATTCCATGCAAACCTTTTTAGTTATATCCAACATTGGTATTTTCTCTTTAAATATTTTAAAGCCTTTATTTGATGCCATAGCAACCTCAAAAAGTCCTCCAAGTAGTCCTCCTTCTGTTATATCATGCATTGAATTAACGCCAAATTCTCCGCCTATTTTTCCTTCTCTAAGAACACTTAGCTTATTGATTAAATTACTTCCAAATTCTATCTCTTCTTTTGATAAAATTTTCTCAATTCTTGCTTTATGGTCATTTATTAAGATATATGTGCCCTCTAACCCTAATGTTTTAGTTACTATTATGTCATCTCCTAATTGCGCTCCTGCAGTTTTTACAGATTTACCTTTTAAATTTTTTCCTATCACTGTTACGGATATAACCATCTTATTTACTGCACTTGTTACTTCTGTATGTCCTCCTATAATCTCTACATTAATCTTAGCTGCTTCTTCATTAATTTCCTTCATGATTTCGTTTATCTCTTGTAATGTTGATGATGCTGGCGCTAATATTGTAACTAAAATACCTATAGGCTCTCCACCTGCTGATGCTATATCATTACAATTAATATGTACTGCTAGTTTCCCAACATTCTCACTTGCTCCTGTTATCGGATCTGTAGAAAATATTCCTTCATATTCTCCAAAATCAATAATAGAGCAATCTTCTCCAACATCATTTCTAATCTTTACCTCCTTTCTCTTAATTGTTTTATTATTTAATATGATATTTCTCAAATCCTCGAAATCTAATTTTCCTTCCTTCATTATAAAAACTCTCCTTTTATTTTTATTTTATGTACTTTTTGTTTACAAATTTCATATTAATGAATAAGATGAGAATTTTATGAGAGGTGTTATACATTGAGATATATAGGACCATTTTTTAGGATGAACAGTCTTTCCCAAAAAGAAATTAGTGGTCAACTTTTTTACTTATCCAAAGAATCAATAAAGACTTTGGTTCTAAACTCTAAATGCGGAATTTTAGCTCAAACTAGAGCTTCAAAAAAATCTCCTATAGAAGATATTAGCATATTAAATAATTTTTCTCCACTATTATGCTTATACAGGAAAGCTTCACCGTTATTTATTCATAGTAAAAGCAGCCCTAGTTTTGATGAGGCAAGTTTTAAAAAGGAAATAAGCCCTTCTACTAGTGCTCTTATGACTTTATGTTTACTTGAATTAAGCGAATATTATTCACATTATAGTGATGGAAAAAGAAATATAGTATCTCTTGAGAAACCATTTAAATTCCTTGCTAGAGAGCAGTTACAATTCTATTCTGAAAACTTACGAAATAATGAAGGCTTATTTATAGATAAAAAAAATATATCTGATGGAAATTCTAAGGGATTTTCTTTAATAGATAAAGATGATAAATTTAAATTTTCAGATCAAGCTTTTATGATGGCTGCTTACTTACTATACTCACATTATAATGATAGTGATGAACTTAGCAAAGATTATGCTGCATTTTCAAACGAAATTCTAGATATGTTTAAAACTTATAATTCTGTATTATATGATTTATCATTTAGTGAATGTATACAAATTTTTCTCGCTCTAAATATTCATTATAAATATTCGTGTTCACAAAATGCGAAAGAATTAATTTTAGACTTGGGTGACTTTTTGATTTCTAAATTTCAAGAAAAAGATTACTATATGGATTCTATAGATGATTGTGCATTATTTTCTATCTGTCTAATGGAAGCTTATAAACATACAGAAATAATTTCTTTTAAAGAATTTTCTAAAGAAATTACTGAAAAACTGATTGGTTTATATGATACAGATAAAAATATATTTATAAAATTGTCTGATAAGAAAGATAGTAAATACTCTTGCATTGAAATTAATCTATACCTTTTATGTTTACTTATGTATTCATTTCAAGAAGATAGGATTTCAGAACTACGACCTATTATTTCTGGTCTTTATAGAAAATTCTTCGTAAACGGCGGTCTTTTAACAAGTTGGCCTGAAGCACCAACCTTAGACGAGGTAGAACGATATAAGAGATTAAGCCTACGTTCTGATGATATGTTAGATGAGATATATTTTAGAATGCCAGTATTACCTACTCCTAAAAGCACAGGTTTAGCTCCTGTATTTGTTAAAAGCTTAAGTTATTCAAAGAAAAAAGATTCATTAACTACTAAAAGAACTTCTTTTGATAGTAGCAAAAATATATTCAACTTCTTTATGATTATCTACCTTCTTAAAGATATGGTTGAAGATTTTATGGAATTTATCCCACCATTAGGATTAGAAAGACTCTCTGATTTAGATAGCTCTATTGACTCAAATACTGGTTTTGCAACAACTGACGCAAATGAAAATAACTCTAATAATCCATTAGCTACATCTAGTCCAGAGAGTAATGTAAGTAACTTAAAGACACAATTAAACTTATCAAAATCAGAAGATCCTGTTGACTTTAAACAACCTGTACTCAATAGCTTTAATACTTTCAAAAAAAATACTAATATAGCTTCATTAAATAATGATAGTACGACTAAAATTAATCATTCTGTTAAAAATAAAAAACTAAAGAAAAATAAAGCACAACATCCACACAGTAAGAAAAAGTTTTAAGATTCATAGATATGGATATGACAAAAAACTATCCTTATATGTAAATCAAAATATAAGATTTACATATAAGGATAGTTATAATACGTTGTATTGAAAACATATGCTCTAGACAATCATTAATCTTAACCTTAAGACTATTGCTATTGTATTGTAGCAAAATTTATATTACCATTTCCATCTAATTTTAGATCAGATATCTTATCAGAAATTGCTATATTTTCATTATAAAACACCAACGGAAGAATATCGTAGTTATCAAATAGATTTTCTTCTAAGCTTGAATAATCTCCATTATTCTTAGTGATTAATAACTTTTCCAACAATTTATTCTGGTCTTCAGTTAGATATTTTTTAAAGTTATTATAAAAATCTGTTTTGTCAGATGAATTGGCATTATTATTAACCAAAATCATATCGTATCTTTTTTTCAATTCTTCATCTTCGAATTCTTCTTTTACTAAACTATATTTTATTGTTATATTTGTATTATTTTTAAACCAGTCTTCGATTGTTCTACATAAAATTCTATTCTCATCAGTATCTTCACATAGTAATGTTAATATCTTAGGTTTGTTCCATTCACCTTCTTTATTGCTAATAACTTTCCTTGCTTGCAATTTTGTTAGGTCCTGTTTATCCTCCCTAAAAAAACTTCCCTCTGCAAGTTCAAATTCTTTATTATTTGAATTTTGATACGATTCTGTAGCTTTACATACATCATTATAAATATCTCTTCTTCCTTGAAGAGGAATAGAGTTACTTTTACTGTTAATGACTAAATATGTTCCTTTTGTTTCTGGAAGTGTTATTAATTTTTTCTGCTCTGATAATTTATTAAGTTCACTTTCTGGTGGATTTATTACAATATCCCTTTCTTTGACTTCATATGATGCCATAGATGTTTCTACACTATCATCATTTAATATTTTAATAGTATCTATACCACTTTTATTATTATTCTCATTTCTTTTTAAGACAACCTGATCTTTGTTAAATGAATCAATCTTATAATCACCAGAGTAAATTAGTGTATTATAACTATTTTTCATATTACGCCACATTATTAAATATTTTCTTAGTGTATACTGTGGTTTGGTCAATTCGCTTAAGAAATTATCATCCGCTTTATTCAATCTAATGATAACAGAATTCTCATTTCCTTTTATTGCAACTCCAGTTTCATATACAACTTTCCCATCTCTGAATTCTTTTGCTCCATAAACATTAAGCAATGCTTGTATATTTTCTTCATCTTCTTCTTTAAGTAGCTCTTTAAAAAAAGTAGCTATATCATTGGGAGTTATTTTACTTCCGTCACTCCAAAAAATATCATCTCTAATTTTAAACTCATATTGAATGCCATCCTTGCTTTTTGTAATTTCACTTGCCAAAGATGGTACTATTTTATTATCCACATCTTTAGAAACCAGCCCTTTGCTTACTGCACATATAATGTCCTCATGGCGTTTAGATAAATTAGTAACCTTTTCTAAATCTTCTGGGATCTCATTTATACCATAACTTATTGCTTCTTGCGAATCATCAGTAGATAAATTGTTACTTTCTTTGTTCACAAATCCTAAACAAAATAATATTATAAAACTTAACATAATTGCATAGAAAAAAATTCTTTTCATAATTACACCCTTTGCCTTAATTTATATTAAGAATTATTTCCACAATTTACTTTGTCTAATCAAAAAACTGACTCAAATGTTTTTAAATAACTTTGAGTCAGTTCCTTAATCAAAAACTTCTGTTGCAAATCAACAGCTGCTAAGTTGGTTTTAATCAATATTTTATTACTTGATTAAATTTATCATAAAGAAAATTAAAGAAATTGATATTAAAAAGCTTAAGATACAATATACTATTCTCTTTTTTCCTGTCTCGTTAATAAGAAACCTAATTGCTAAAATTGCCATAGTGATACAGACTCCAAGTTGTATCGGTAAGTATGAATTAAAAATCTGACCAACATAATAAAATTGATATGTTGTCAAAAAAGTACAAATTATTAAGATGCTTGTTATAAAAGCTGATATAAATTCAAGCAAATTTATTAATTTTTTCATACTCTACCTCCTTAGCATTTCTTCAAACTCATCTTCCGAAAGGATCTTGATTCCTAGTTCCTCTGCTTTAGTTAATTTTGATCCTGCAGCTTCTCCTGCTATTACATAATCCGTTTTTTTACTAACACTTCCTGCAACCTTTGCTCCTAAGCTTTCAAGTTTATCTTTTATCTCAGTTCTAGAATAATTTTTAAGTGAACCAGTTGCAACAACAGTCTTTCCTTCAAAAGCACTTGCTATCACTTCTTTTTCTTCATATTTAGGACTGACACCTAGAGATAATAATTCTTCAATTGTTTGTAAAACCTTTTCCTCTTTAAAGAATGCCAAAACCCCTTGAGCAACTATATCTCCGACATCCTGAACTCCAACGAGTTCTTCAAAGGTTGCATTTTTCAAGCCTTCTATAGATTCAAATCTGCTAACTAAATCTTTTGCAGTCTTTACTCCTACATTTGGAATTCCTAAGGCATATATAAATGCGTATAACTCACAATCTTTACTTTTTTCGATAGCTTCCAGAAGATTTTGCGCTTTCTTAGCTGCAAACTTTTCTAATCCTATTAAATCCTCTTCTTTCAGTTTATACAAATCAGAAATAGATTTAATATTAAGTTTTTCAAATAGTTGTTCCGCTGTTCTTTCTGAAAAACCAGCTATATTCATTGCTTCTCTTGAAGCATAATGAACTATAGTTTTAACTAATTGAGGCTTACAAGATAAAGTATTTTCACAAAAATAATGGGCTCCATTTAACACTAAATGACTGCCACAAGCAGGACAAACTTCTGGAACTGATATTTCCTCTGAACCTTCTAAAGATTCTGGTACTATCCCCATTATCTCTGGTATAACATCGTTACTTCTTCTTACAAATACTTCTGCACCAATTCTAACACCTTTTCTCGCAATATCATCCATATTATTTAAAGTCGCTCTTTTAACAGTAACGCCTGCAAGTTCCACTGGTTCTAATATTGCTGTTGGACCAACTCTACCACTTCTTCCAACATTCCATTCAACATCTAAAAGTTTAGTTGTTGCTTCTTGGGCTTCAAATTTAAATGCAATCGCCCATTTAGGGAACTTTACTGTATATCCTATCAATTCTCTTGTTCTAATATCATCTATTGCAATTACTAATCCATCTATATCATAATTTAAATCAAATCTAATATCTCTTACATAATCTATCTCTTTCTCAATTTCTTCTATAGACGTACATACCCTTATATAATCATCAACAGGGAGCCCTTGCTGTTTTATAAACTCCATCATTTCCATATAAGTCTTAAATGGAGTTCCTTCTTTATAGCCTACATCATAAAAGAAAGCCGAAAGATTCCTTCGTGCAGTTTCTTTTACATTTAAGTTTCTTAAAGCGCCTGCAGCCCCATTTCTTAAGTTCTTTAGTGGTGTATCAGAAGTCTCATTATATTTATTAAACGCTTCTTGCGTCATAATAGCTTCTCCATGAACTTCTAAAATATCATTGCTATTAATTTTAAGTGGAATTGATTTTATTGTTTTGACCTGTGCTGTAACTTCTTCACCAATACTTCCTGTTCCTCTTGTTGCAGCTATTTCAAGTATACCTTCAGTATTATATGTTAAATTAATTGTTAATCCATCAAATTTCTTTGTAACAACATACTTTAGATCAGGCAGATTTTCTCCTCTGCCCCTAGCCTCTTCTACAAACTTAACATTTCTATTATGCCAATCTATAATTTCTTGCAAACTTTGCGCTTTATCTAAGCTCCAAAGCCTTGCTTTATGTGTATACTTCCTAAATCCTTCTAGCACTACATCCCCAACTCTTAATGTAGGCGAATAAGGAAGTACATATTCCGTTTCTCTTTCTAGCTCTTGAAGTTCGTAGTATTTTTCATCATAGTCCTTGTCGCTTACAGATGGACTATCTAAAGAATAATATTCATATGAATATCTATTTAACTTTTCAACAAGTTCTTTTATTCTTTCAATCTTATCCATATTAGCCTCCAAATCTCCACTAAATCATTTTAAGTTTTGCAAAAGATAATAATAATGACTTAACACCTTGTTTATCGAACGCAACCGTTAATTTCTTATCGTTACCTGAATCCTGGACAGCCACAATTGTTCCTTTTCCAAACTTTTCATGAATTACTTTTCTTCCAAGGGTTGCTTCACTAACAGATATATATTCTTTAGCCATTTCATTCATAGTACTTCTATCAATTACATTATTAATACCGCCATTATTAAGAGTATATGCTCTATTACCTGTAACACTATTTCTTAAACTGTGTGGGTTAGTGTAGGAATTGCTTTGCATAATCTTCTCCCTGCTTTTAGCACTTTCCTTTTTAACTCCAACATATTCTTTTAAGTCTGGCTTTATTTCATTAATAAAATCAGATTGAGGATATGCTACTGTTTTACCAAATACTCTCCTAACCTCTGCCGAAGTCATAAACAATGTCTGTTTTGCTCTAGTTATACCAACATAACATAATCTTCTTGACTCCTCCATCTCTGATTCTTTTTCAAATGACGCATTCCCTGGAAAAATACCATTTTCCATACCAACCATAAATACAACAGGGAACTCCAACCCCTTTGCACTATGGATTGTCATTAATACTACTGCATCATCTTCCTCTTCAATCTTATCCGTATCCTGAACTAGAGAAACTCTCTCTAAATAAGCAGATAACGATTTGTCTTCATTGTTCTTTTCAAAATCAGCTGCATCTGAAACAAGCTCTTTTAAATTTTCAATTCTACTCTTGTCTTCAATTTCATTTGATTCCTGTAATTGTTTTAGATATCCAGTATCTTTTAATATTGATTCAATAAGTACTGAAACAGGGACTGTCTCACTGAGTTCCATGAAATTTTCCATGAGCGCAACAAAGGGTTCAATTGTTGAAACATTTCTTGACGTTAATGTTGGAATGCTCCTTACTTCAGCTAATGCGTCCCATAAATCAAACTCAAAGCTGCTTGCAAATTCTTGAACCTTTGCAACAGTTGCATCACCAATGCTCCTCTTAGGTACATTTATTATTCTTCTAATGCTAATATCATCTTGAGGATTAACAATAACTTTTAAATATGCTAATACATCTTTTATCTCTTTTCTGTCATAGAATCTTGTGCCTCCTACTATTTTATAAGGGACTCCCTTCCTTCTAAAACTTTCTTCAAAAATTCTCGACTGAGCATTTGTTCTGTATAGTATAGCAAAGTCATTATAATTTTTATCTTCTTTATTCTTTATATCTAAGATTTGTTTACTAACAAAGTCTCCTTCATCACTATCAGCATAGGCCCTATATATTTTAATTTTATTTCCTGGCTCTTGTTCTGTCCTTAATACTTTACTTTTTCTATTTGCATTATTAACAATTACTACATTAGCTGCACTTAGTATATTTCCTTTTGATCTATAATTTTGTTCTAGCTTAATTACTTTAGCTCCTGGATAATCTTTTTCAAAATCTAATATATTTTGAATATCCGCACCTCTCCACTGATAAATACACTGATCGTCATCTCCAACAACACATATGTTCTTATATTTTGAAGCAAGTAATTTAACCAACTCATACTGAGCACCATTAGTATCCTGATACTCATCAACCATGATATATTTAAATTTATTTTGATAAAACTCCAATACTTCAGGATTATTTTTGAAAAGCTCAACTGTTTTGAAAATTAAATCATCAAAATCCAACGCGTTGTTTTCTTTTAATCTCTTTTGGTACATTTCATAAACATCTGCAATTTTCTTTTCCCTAAAGTTAGCTTCATTTTCTAACATAAAGCTTCTAACACTTTGCATTCTATCTTTAGCTTTTCCTATCTTTCCCATTATCTCTTGTTCTGTTATATCTTTATCATTAATATTAAGTGTTTTCATGCACTCTTTAACTAATGTCTTTTGATCTGAGCTATCGTATATAGTAAAACTGCTCTTGTAGCCTATCTTATCTATCTCTCTTCTTAGTATCCTAACACAAGTTGAATGGAAAGTGGATATCCACATATTTTCTGCTCTTTCACCAATAAGTGCCTTAACTCTATCCTTCATTTCCTTTGCTGCCTTATTTGTAAAAGTAATAGCTAATATACTGTAAGGTGCAATATCTAAATCTTCAATCATATGTGCCATTCTATGTGTCAAAACTCTTGTTTTACCTGAACCAGCTCCAGCTAAAATAAGTACCTGCCCATCAATTGTAGTTGCCCCTTCATATTGTTCTTTATTAAGTAATGATTTTAAATCCATTTACTTATTCCTCCTTTCCCAATCCTTAAATATTATACCATATGTGCTTATGTTTAAATCATTAACCTAACTAAAATATTATTTTAATTGCATATATTCAAACTTATATTCTAGGTTAGTCTATATCTACTTAGAAAAATTATAAATTTTTAGGAATAAAAAACACTTGATATTTTAATCAAGTGTTACTCACGCATTACTCAGTAATTTAATACTTTTACTCATCATATATTAATCACTCTAACTTTTATAATTCACCAATATAAGGAACTATATTCTAAAGTTTAAGATGTCTTTTTCTAATACCGATGAAATATTAACTAGTTTTTTTGCTGTCATAGAAAATTCATTTGTTATAGCTGCTTGCTCTTCTGTAGCTGCTGTAACCTCTTCTGAAAGGGCTGATATTTCTTGCGATTTTGAAGCTATATTTTCAACTGTATTTAAGATCTTATTTCTTCCTTTCATAGTTTCTTGAAGTACCACATGAACCATATTAATATCACTAGGAATATTATTAACCTTGCTAATAACTCCTTCAAATGAGTTTGTTACGGTATTGATATCATTTTTACTTTCTTCTACTATTTTAGTTACAGCCTCTGTAGTATTAGAAACATCATGAGTCTCTTTCATAACTGTATTTATTAATTGAGTTATGCTTTTTGATGAATTTAATACTTCTTCTGCAAGCTTTCGTATTTCTTCTGCCACTACTGAAAATCCTTTTCCAGCCTCCCCTGCTCTTGCTGCCTCAATGGATGCATTTAATGCTAAAAGATTAGTTTGTTTTGCAACTCCATTTATAACATCAACTATGGAATTAATCTGCGATATAGTGCTATCTAAATTTTCAACCTTTGCTCTTGATACCGAAAATGAATTTAACATATCATCGATAGTGTTCGCTAGCTTATTTATAGTTTCTGCTCCCTTATTTGTATCATCTTTTATTACTTTTCCACCATCAGCTAATAATGTTAATTTATTATCCACATTATCTAAATCTATTGAAAAACTTTCTAATAAGCTAACAGCCTCTTCTAACGCTTCTGCTTGTTTTATACCTTCTTGAGATACATTGGTTACTGAAGTTGCGATTTCTTCACTAGAGGATGCTACAGTGCTGCCGCCAATTTCAATATCCTTTGATAGTTTAGCCAAACTTTCTGATATTACTTTTGTTTTTCTAACAAGCTCCCTCATGCTCTTTCTAGTTTTACTACTTGCAGCTGCTAATTTTCCTATTTCGTCTTTACCTGTAATTTTATATTCTGCTGTAAAATCTCCATTCCCTGCTTTTTCAATAACATCCTTAATAATTTCTATAGGTTTCGCAATTCGCCTTCCTATATATACTCCTACAACAGCTGCTAATATCAATACTACTATGGCATAAATTATGCTTTTTATAATAGTGCTTCTAATAGACTTTTGCATGTTATCAACAGAAATTCCGATTGAAAGAGCATATCCTATATCATCTCCGTCTTTGACAGGAACTGTTACATTATATGCAGGAGTCCCCTTCCATTCGTACATATATGCTCCTGTATCACCTTTAAATACTGCATCTAATCCTGTTGAATCAATCTTCTCTCCAATTGATTCCTTAGATGTTCCTGCAACAAGAGTTTTATCACTTGATATTACACCTATGTAGCATAATTCTCCATCTGAATATTTATATGTTTGATCTATTATTCCCTGTATTTTATCTGTATTTGTAACTCCTACACTTTCTATATTTGCTTTTATATTATTAACTAAAATAATTCCATCTGCTTTCATTTGGTTTTGTATTCCATTTACCATTTGGTATGAAAAGAAAGTTATACAAATTAAAGTTATTATTGCTGCTATTAAAACAAAATTAAAGATTAATCTTTTTCTTATTGAATTAAACATATTACCCCTCCCTAATATTTTAGTATCTACCTTAATATCTTAATTATGATTTCTATATGTTTTTTATATTTCATTTAGTACCCGAAACGAATCTTTTCAGCATATACTTCGTTCGCGTACGAAGTATATACCAACTTTAAAAACATTTTATTTACATTAACTTATTAAACTCTTTAGTTTTACACTCCTATGACTTCTGTAACTCCAGGAACCTCTTCCTTTAATTTTTGCTCAATAATCATTTTTATTGTCATCATTGCTCCTGGACAATTTCCACAAGCCCCTTGCATTTTTACACTTACAACTCCATCGTTGCTCACATCCACTAATTCAACGTCTCCTCCGTCTCTTTGCAGCATTGGTCTAATTTTATCTAGTGATTTCATTATTAATTCTTTCATAATCTACACTCCTTCTCTTATATTCTTCGTACGCGTACGAATTATCTATTTAAAAAAAATGCCTTTAGAGCATTTTTATTATATTTTTAAGAGCTTTATCTATATTATCTTCAAAGACCTTTTTTTCATCTTCACCAAAATCTTTTAATATTATATCTAGAAATTCTCTTTCCATAACTTGAAGTTTTTGCTTTATAACTACAGCTTCAGGAGTCAAACTTATATATACACTTCTCTTATCTTCGCTACACATGCACTTGTTTATTAACCCCTGACTCTCATACTTATTTATGATGTCAGATAAAGATGATTTTGATATTTTCCATGTGCTTGCTATTTCATTAAAAAGCAACTTCGAACCATCTTCAGGTAATATATCAAATAGTGCTGCGTGATTTTGCAATATAGGTAGTCGCTCATCCTTTATTTTCTTTGTCAAAAATTTGTTGGACGCTTCAACAATTATACTCATTCTTCCAACGATACATTTGTTTTTCATTTTTACCACCTCGTTCGTTCGGGTACGAATTAATTATAGAATTCTAATATTTTTTTGTCAATGCTTTTTTTTATTTTAATATAGTTTTAAATTTTTATTATCAATTTAAAACGCTAATTAAATATCTAATTTCTTTTTTAAGACTTTAATTCTGATTGATAATTCAGCCCCCAATCATACATAGATTTAATTATCGGTGACATAGACTGGCCAAGAACCGTCAACTCATATTCAACTCTTGGAGGAACTTCCGCATAAACTGTACGTTTTAATATTTTATCTCTTTCAAGTTCACGCAATTGAAGTGTTAATGTTCTGTGTGTAACATTTGGAATCAATTTTTTTAATTCATTAAATCGTTTCTTGCCACCTAATAAACGATATAAAATAATCCCCTTCCACTTACCACTAATTATATTTAGTGTTGTCTCTACTGGGCATGGGTGGTTGGGACAATCCGGATATATAACTTGTTCATGCATATTTTTCGCTCCTTTAGTATAAAATAGATACTTAGGTAAGTTCATTTATATTATATATCAAATTTGTGCGTACTTCAATGAAGTATCCAAGTGTGTTAGACTCAACTTATACTTAGATAAGAGGTGGTTTTTAAATGAATAACAAAAACAAAGAAATTATAGATGCATTTCAATTTCGTCATGCTTGTAAGCAATTTGACCCTACAAAAACAGTATCTGAAGAAGATTTTAATACTATATTAGAAGCTGGGCGCCTTTCTCCAAGCTCATTCGGTTTTGAACCTTGGAAATTCCTTGTAGTTCAAAATAAATCTCTTAAAGAAAAATTATTTCCTGTATCTTGGGGAGCTCAGAATAGCTTTAATGGGGCTAGTCACTTTGTAATTCTTCTTGCTCGTAAAAAAGTTGATACAATTTATAATTCTGAATATATAACTAAAATTATGTCTGAAGTTCAAAATCTTCCTGAAGATGTAGCCAATCAAAGAAAATCAGCTTTCGAAAGCTTTGAGAAGAATGATTTCAATTTATTTGAAAGTGATCGTGCAATTTTTGACTGGGCAAGTAAACAAACTTACATTGCTCTAGCAAACATGCTAACTGCTTCAGCTTTCTTGCAAATTGATTCATGCCCAATTGAAGGATTTAATATTGAAAAAGTAGAAGAAATTCTTAAGAATGAAGGTATTTTAGATACTGAACACTTTGGTGTCTCAGTTATGGCTAGCTTTGGATACCGTGCCAAAGAACCACATGAAAAAACAAGACAGCCATTAAATTCTATTGTACAGTGGATATAAATCTATTGAAAGAAAACCATGCATATGAAATAATTTCATTTATGCATGGTTTTCTTTTATAAATATTATAATTTGTATAAATCCTATTAGTTTTATTAAAAATAAAAATGAAGTAGATAAATTACAAGTTATATATGCATGTGTTAAGATATTTATTATTATGGTACAATAAATCAATGTATAAATTAAAGTAAACAAACGATTGGAGTGAATAATTTGGAAAGATTAGATAAAGTAATTTCTAATTTAGGATACGGAAGCAGAAAAGATGTTAAATCTTTTGCCAAAAAGGGAATTATAGAAGTTGATGGTCTAATAGTAAAAGATAGCGCCATGCTTGTTGACCCTGAAAAATCTGTTATAAAAATTAATGGTGAAGAAGTACTATATCGTAAATACATATATCTAATGATGAATAAGCCAGATGGAGTTATATCAGCTACCCATGATAATAGAGATGAAACAGTTATTGATTTATTAAACCTAGAGCATCAGGTTTTCGACCCATTCCCTATTGGTAGATTGGATAAAGATACCGTTGGATTATTATTATTAACCAATGATGGTGAATTAAACCATAGATTGATTTCACCTAAATGGCATGTTGATAAAGTATATTATGCTGAAATAGATAAAAGCGTTGATGAAAAAGATATAAAAGCCTTTAAGGATGGAATTACTTTAGATGATGGGTATAAATGTTTAAAAGCTAATCTTGAGATATTATCGAGCAGTAACGATGGATCTGAAATAAGGCTTACAATTCAAGAAGGTAAATTCCACCAAGTAAAAAGAATGTTTGAAGCTGTTGGAAAAAAGGTAACTTATCTTAAACGAGAAGAGTTCGGTGGGTTATTATTAGATCCAGATTTAGAAGAAGGCGAATATAGAGAATTAACAGATGAAGAATTAAGCCTTTTAAAGAGCTATTAACGAATATTAAATAATTTTGCAATAAAATAATTCATTTCTTTCAAAAATATTCACATTTTTTATTAAATCACTTGCATTATTAATAATAATACCCTATAATATTCTTGCAAGGATAAATAAAAGGAATATATAGCCCCCTTTTTATTTATTGCTTATTGCTTATTGCTAAAGCGCAACCTAGCCCCAAGGGTTGCGTTTTTTATTATGGTTTTCTGAAAACATTTACCTAGTATTTGAATACGATAACAAAATAAATTTAGCTTAAAAATGTACATATTGTTAACAATATTAACAAACAGCAAAGAAACTGCATGAAAAAAGTCATCCAAATGTTACTGATGGTTTTTTTGATGCAGTTTTTATATGATTATAATTATTTTATTCCTTAAAAAATCTAGAATGTAAAACATCCTAGATTCCATCTCTATAGTACCCCATTACTTTCGGAACATAGTTCTGAGTTTCTTGTGGCATTTTATATAAGTCAGAAGATGATGATACACCTCTTCTTTGCATAGTTCCAGGTCCTCCATTGTATGCCATAAGAGCCATCTCTGAACTTCCATTATATTTATCTAAATATTCTTTAAGCAACTTAGTTCCACCGTTAACATTTTGCTCAACATCATATCCATCAGTTATACCTAAATGTGAAAAATTTTCCGGCATTATCTGCATTAATCCAGCAGCTCCAACACCAGATGTTGAATTAGGATCAAAATCAGACTCCTGCTTAATTACAGCTAATATTAGATTAGGATCTACCCCATATTTTTTAGCTGCATCATCTACAGCCGAATATATTTTCTTAATATCAGCTCCACTTTTATTAGATAATGCAGACTCCGATTTTTTTGTAAAACCTATATAATTATTAGTTAAAACCATTGGTATTTCTTCTAAGTTTTGTCCTGTCACATATGTTTGTCCTACTCTGGCTGCACTATTTAAATTTATATTATCTTTTGAATTTAATTTCTCACTGTTGGCTGTTTCACTTTTTACTTCATTTGGATTCCCATTTGATTCAGCATTACCATTTTCTTTAGATTTTTTTGATGATTCCAAGAGATTTTTCATAACTAGTTGAAATGCTAAATCTTTTTCACCACTCGTGCTATTAGTAGAATCCGAATCAGAATCAGAATCATTTGTTACTTGTCCATTACTTAGCATATTCATTGCTAATAATTGTTCATTTGATATTTTATCTAAACCATCTATTGCCATATTAAAACAACCTTTCTCCAAAATTTATCCTATGTTTATTTTCGAGTTATCCTTTTAAACCTTTAACATAAAATGTTGCTTCAGCATAATCCTCATAACTAACTTTTTTATAATAGCTTTTGGCTAAAGCTAAAATTTTATATTTCCCTTGAGTAAACGGCATAAAGCTATAATAATGCTTTCTACTATATGCTTGCACCTTTCTCCACTCGTTATTCTCCATTAAATAAAATTCATAGCAAACATTTTTCCCGCCTCTGCTTATAGCTTCAAATGTAAGTTCCTCATTTATATGGCCCTCTAGTGTATTTGCTATTATATTAGTTTCTATTACAGGAGACGCCTCACTTACATACAAGTTTATCTGCTTCTTAGAATCATACTCACTAGTGCATTTAACATTCTTAGCATAAACTTCTATAGTGTATTTACCAGCAGTTTTAGGTATAAATCTCAACTTTTTATTTTTTGAGAACTCTGTTTTCTCAATAGAATGTCCATTAATTTTGGTTTCATATTTCAATAAAGTATTCTGTGTATTTTGAACAATGCATTCAAATTCCACAGCTTCCCCAATCAAATGCGTTTCCTTATAAGGCAATATTATATAATCTATTTCACCGGGTAGGTATTCTAGAGCCTTCAAATATATAACCGTTTGGGCATCATAAGATTTATCTGAGTACTTATCCTTAAGTCTTATTTCTACTTCATACTCTCCTGCCTGGTTAGGAATAAAATTGATCCAGTTAGATTTATTATAATCTACTCCCTCTAACCTTCTTCCATCTTTTCTAATTGTGAATGCATATTGGAGCTTTATTCCGCCTTCAGCATTTACCGTTATACCAACAGGCTCCCCGACAATAATCTTCTTTTCTTTATCAACCACAATATCTAAAATCTTTACTGGCTTTTCACTCTTTTTCTCAATATTAAATGTAATTCTTTTTAAATCCTCATATTCACCTTTATAAGTAATATCCTTAACATAAAGTATAATGTCATATTCTCCAGCTTCAGATGGTTTCCATACAAATTCACTCTTTTCTATAAAGCCCGTGTCCTCTTTAATGGGTCCATTAACCTGATATCTATATATAACTTTGTTTCCACCTTCTATTTCTGAAGTAAACTTTATACTACTTCCACTTATATTAGGAGAATTCGAATCGGCTACAAAATTATTAATCTTAATCGTTTTATATGGTTTAACACTATATACTAAAATAGCTCTATCATCATATTCTTTATTTGAAAATATGCTTTTTACTAGACATAAAATTCTGTAGCTACCCGCTTCTGTTTCCTTATAATACACATTATTTTTGGTTGAATAGTCTTGTATACAAATTGATTTTCCATCTTTATATATTTTATAAAATTTATACAGTAATACTATATCTTCATTACTAACAGATTCTTCAATATTTGTTTCTACTATAAAACCAAGCTTTTCTCCCGCTATTAATGAGTTATTTAAACATTTAAAATTGGTTATTTCTACTTTATCAATTTCTCTCACTTTTAGTGTGATAATTCTATGATCTTCAAAAGTTTCAGTGGAATCCATTCTTTTACACTGAATTAAAAATTCTTTATTTCCAGACTCATTTGCTGTATATTTTAAAATGTTACTTTTATCATAATCCTTAATTATATCCCATTCATTATTCTTTTTTATATAATATCTATATAAATATACATTCTCATCATCTGTCCTTATTTCAATATAACATTTTTCTCCAACCTTTATTTCCTCTTTGTCTATACGGATATCTTTTATAAAACTTGGTTCTATTTGAGCATTGTTTTGAATTAATATTTTATTTAGAACTTCTTCATTATATTGAGTATTATCTACTGTATCTTCAACTTCCTCGATATCATTAGAATATGATATTTCTTCATCAGCATAGCTATTTGATATTAATACTTCTTTTTCTTCTCTAGAAATTTCTTTAACTTCAAGAAACACCACATTGTCTTCTATACTATTTATTGCCTCTTTAAATTCAATATTGCATAAAATAGGGTCTTCTTTTTCAGACGCTAGCAAATTACTTTCTTTATCATTGCAAGCGTTTTTAATTTCTTCATCATTAGTAACATCTTGAATACTAGTCTCTTTATCCACAGTATTACTCACTTCCTCTGTCACTATAGAATAGTCCTCTTTGGCTAAATAGTCTAAAGGTTTTTTTCCATCCCTCTCTCTGGCTTGTACCATAACCATATACTCCCCTTCTCTTCTAGGTTTCCATATGCAATAATTTTTTTCTGAAAATTCTTGTATAGTATTCCAAACCCCACCTTTGCCAACAATAAATTTATATTCTAAATTTTCTATTTCCCCATCTATTTTACCAGATATATTTATCTCCGTGTCAACTTTTTGCGGTGTTTGCTTATCAAAAGCTATCTCAACATACTTTAACTGAAGTTCCTCCATAAATTCATACTCCTCTCATACCAATTCTCAAAATGATCCTTATTATTATATTATACATTTATACCATTTTTTGTAAATAACTTCAGTTTATTTTTTATTTGATTATATCATAAATGCCTATATAAACTCATATGTTAGTAAGGTTGTCTCTTTTTACAAAACTTTCCAGTCATAATTGAAATAATATCCAAAATATAAATTTATAATTTTTATAGCATAAAAATAGAAGCTCTTATCTAAGCTTCTAAAATTATCAACTAGTTATAAGTTTTAATAAGTTTTTTTCCAGTCTAATATTATCTTCGTCAGTTCTTTTTTTGGGGTTAGAGGTCTTTCCTCCACTCCTTCTTATTTTCTGTGATATATGTCTTTCTTCCAATAATCTATCTATGTTTTTCTCATCATATATATATCCCTTAGGGTTTATTACTTTCGCTTTCTTAGATAGACATATTGCAGCCACACCATAGTCTTGAGACACAATTATGTCACCTTCTTTAGTTTCATTCATTACATACATATCCACACTTTGAAATCCACTATCAACAACTTTAACTACAGAATAATTGCTCTGTATAAAATGATGAATATCGCAATAAATTATCACTGAAATATTGTGTTCCTTTGCCGCTTTTTCAATAATGGAGATGCCTGGACAGGCATCTCCATCAATAATAATCTTCATAATTAAACTAAAGTCTCTTTTCTAGTTCAGCCTTCATATCTTCATATCCTGGCTTTCCTAGTAAAGCAAACATATTCTTTTTATAAGCTTCAACACCTGGTTGATTAAATGGATTTATTGCTAAAAGATATCCACTTATTCCACAAGCCTTTTCAAAGAAATAAACCATGTATCCGAAATAATATGCTGAAATTTCTGGTACACTTAATACCATATTAGGAACTCCACCGTCATTGTGAGCTAATAGTGTTCCTTCAAATGCTTTCTTATTAACGAAATCCATAGTCTTTCCAGCTAAGAAATTTAATCCATCTAAGTCATTATCAGCTTCTTCTATATTTATTTCATATTTTGGTTTTTCAATATTTACAACTGTTTCAAACATTATTCTTCTTCCGTCTTGGATATATTGACCCATTGAGTGAAGATCTGTTGAAAAATCTACTGCCGCTGGGAATAATCCTTTATGGTCTTTACCTTCTGATTCTCCGTATAATTGTTTCCACCATTCGTTAAAATAATGAAGTGATGGTTCGTAATTTACTAATACTTCAATTGATGCTCCTTTATTATACAAAGCGTTTCTAGCTGCTGCATATTTATAAGCATCATTTTCTTTAATTGATGGTACTGAATAAGCTGTTCTTGCATCTGCAGCACCTTTCATCATTTCATCAATATCGATTCCAGCCGCAGCTATTGGCAATAATCCAACCGCTGTTAATACTGTAAATCTTCCTCCAACATCATCTGGAACTACAAAAGTTTCATATCCTTCTGAATCAGCTAATGTCTTTAAAGCACCTCTAGCTTTGTCAGTTGTTGCATATATTCTCTTTCTTGCTTCCTCTACACCATATTTCTTTTCTAAATATGATTTTAAAATTCTAAATGCAATTGCTGGTTCTGTAGTTGTACCTGATTTTGAAATTACATTTAAACTTACATCTTTTCCTTCAATTACTTGTAGAAGTTCTGCCATATATGTTGAACTTATATTATTTCCAGCAAAAAATATTTGTGGAACTTTTCTCTTATCACTTCCTAATACGTTATGGAAATTATTTGTCAACATTTCAATAGCTGCTCTAGCTCCAAGATATGATCCACCTATTCCAATAACTATTAAAACATCAGAGTCTGATTTAATCTTTTCTGCTGCCTTTTTAATTCTTGCAAATTCTTCTTTATCATAATTTACAGGAAGGTCTACCCAACCTAAAAAATCATTACCTGCGCCTGTTTTATTGTGTAGATCTTCATGAACAGCTTTAACCATGCTTTCCATATTTTCAAGTTCTGCTTCTTCTAAATAAGGAGAAACTTTTGATAAGTCTAGTGATATACCTTTATTCATTCTTCTATCCTACCTCCATATATAACTAAAAATAATTTTATTATTCAATTATATCATAAATTCTCAATATCTCATCTTTGCTTTTAACTTTTTTACAAATAATATATCAAATAATAACCTTAAATTAATCTTATTTAATCTTTACTCGATTCTATTTTTTCTAATTGCATGAATTAATATTCATCTTATCCTTATTGATATTAACTTATTTTTAATACTAACCATAATATATTGTTTATTAAATATCAATCAATTCTAAAATTTTAAAAGAGAAAACTAAGTTTTCTCTTTATAAAATGTAAATTATATATTTTTCAATTATTAAAATCTAGATAACTTTGTTAATTTTTTAACTTTATTCTGTGCTAATTGGCCAGATAATTAAACTTATTCTGTACTAATATCGTTTTTATTTAGCCTCTTGTTTTCCCCCCAGCAATATTGTAAGTAACTCCATGAATATAACTTGCTCTATCACTAGCTAAATAGCAAACTAAATCTGCAACTTCTGAAAGCTTTCCTGATCTTCCTAATGGAGTTGTTGAAGTTTTACTATATCCTGCTCTTAATTCTTCTACAGTAATTCCTCTAGTATAAGCTAACGCTGTCTCATATTCTAAAGTTCTGAGTCCTGTAGCTTCTAAAATCCCTGGCGCAACTCCGATAACTCTTATACCTAATTTTCCTAGTTCCTTTGCCCATGAGCGAGTTAAAGAATTTACTGCATTCTTACTTGCTGCATAAACACTTTGCCCCTCAGATCCTTCCAATCCGCTTTCAGAAGACATATTTATAATAACCCCTTTTCCTTGACTTGCCATCTCTCTGGCAGCTACTTGAGCACATAGAAATACGCCTTTTACATTTACATTCATAACTTTATCCCAAACATTTTCATCTAGCTCAAATTTTCCTTTTGGTTCCCTTTTATCAACTAGTAATCTAGGAATATTAATACCTGCATTATTTATAATTATATCAATAGTTCCAGTAATCTCTTTAGCCTTCTCAATCATTTTTTCTACGCTATCTCTATCTGCAACATTAGTAACTATATATTCCATATGTCCATTATGATCATCAAATTCAGGTTTGTTTGGATTCATATCACAAACAACTACATTTGCGCCATTATTTAAAAACTCTTGTGCAACTGCCTTACCAATGCCAGATGCTCCCCCTGTTACAATTGCTGTTTTTCCTTCTAAATTAAGCCATGTATTTTTCATAAAAATTCCTCCTGATTATTTAACTTCATTATTTAATGTCATTTTATTATTCATTTTGATTTCATATAAATTTTAGATATAACTATGCTAATATAGATATTTCACTTCCTATTTTAAGTTTAGGAATTTCTTTTTTCTCCACACAAATTGTTCCTGATAAAGTAGGTACTTTAGAACCATTAAACGCAACAGTTATATGTCCTAAACTCACTAGATTCTTCTCAGCCACATCTCCAACAGCTGTTATTTCAAAAGCTATTCCATCAATCATAAATACTTGTCCAGATTTAATTGTTTCTTTAACTTCCTTTATATTAATAGAGTAACAGTAATCTGCTAGTGTATCTGGTGCATTATCTCCAAAAAATATTATCATTCCCTCTTCTAAGAATGTTTCTGCTAAATCTCCTAAGGCTTTTACTTTATTTTCATAGATTATCTTACTACTCATAGATACTTTCGTCCCTTCAAATATATTTCTTTCTAAAATTATTATTTATTCTAAGCTACTTAGATTATCGGCAATTTAACATGGTATTGCCTTGACCACACAATATCTCAAAATCTTTTCTAAAGTTCTCTACAGCTACATTCACGCAATCGTTTTTAATTAAACCTTCAATTACATCAGGTGAAATTGTAGCCGCTCCAATTCCATACTTGCATAACTCTAATACTTGTTGTGAATTCTTAAAACTAGCTGCTAATACTTCCGTTTTAAAATTGTTTTTCTCAAAAATATCGTGAATGTCTTTTGCCACTTGAACACCATTTGCTCCCAAATTATCAATTCGGTTTACATATGGAGCAGCATATTGAGCACCTGCTTTTCCAGCTAGATATGCTTGCATTTGAGTATATATAGCAGTAGCAGTAACATTAATTTCTTCTTTTCTAAGAATTTTTATAACCTTTAAACCCTCTCTAGTTACAGGTATCTTTACATAAGTATTTTTACCTAGTTCTTTAATAATTTTATATGCTTCTTTAATCATACCTTCTGAACTTTCAGAAGTCACCTGTACATGTAATTCCGAGTTTTCCCCAATAAATTCACGTATTTTTATTAATATTTCATACGGCTGTTTTCCATACTTATACAAAATACTCGGATTACTAGTTACCCCATCAATTGGGAATATGCTGAAAACATCTTTTATTTTTTCAATATTTACATCATCAATAATTAGTTTCACTATGGATAAACCTCCTTTTATTCCACTCCTTGCATCTAAATCAACAATATATTTTCCTTGGTGCAATTGAGCGATTCATAAGAACCACTCAATCGCAATTAAATAAATTTTATAGTTTATTGATACAATCCTATACTTGCAACCCATGCAACTGCTACTCTAGGTACACCAATCATGAAACGTGAATACAATACAGATGGAACACCAACCTCTACTGTTTCTGGTTCTGCTTCAGCTAGACCTAAACCTACTGGAATAAAGTCACATGCACATTGTGTATTAATAGCGAATAATGCCGGTAATGCTAAGCTTGGAGGAATAGTCCCTTTGCCTATTTCAACACCAATTAAAGTACCTACGATTTGTGCTATAACAGCACCTGGTCCAAGTAATGCTGATAATAGAGGAATAGAGCATATGAATCCAAGAATCATAAGTCCAATTCCGTTTCCTGCTAATGGTACTAATATTTTAGCGAACCAATTACCAAATCCCGAACCTTGTATAATTCCTATTAACATCGCAACAAATGCCATGAATGGTAATATTGTTGTAATCATTGATTGAACTGCATCACGGCCTGCTTGGTATAGTGTATTTACAACTTTACCTGCTCCCATACCAATTTTTTGAACAATGCTTGATTTACTGTTTTCAGCCAAACTTTGTGATACTTTCTTATCCGCACTATATTTAAATTCTCTTTTTCCTTCTTCAGGCGCTTTTGTGCTCTTTATAGGTTCTGCACTTGAATCAGCTAAAGAAATTTGATTTAAACCAACTGCAGATACATAGATGTCTTCTGTAATGAATTTTGCTAAAGGCCCACTTTTACCTACTGGCATAACATTTATTGTCGGAATTCTCTTTTGTGGGTATATTCCACAGCGAAGTGTTCCACCACAATCAATAATAACTAAGAAAATTTGTTCCTCTGGTACAGATGTTTTAAATCCATTTACCGCTTTACATCCTGTTAAGTTAACAATCTTTTCTACAATTTCAGGTTCAGCTCCACCACCTGTAATATATAATAATGTATCTTTTCCTTCTTCAGGTTTTACTGTAAGTGGACCGCCAAAGCCTCCACTACCTTTTACAATTTTAATTGCATTATATTTTTCCATATGAATACCCTCCTAAACTAATTTGCCTTAAGTTGATTACTTAATTCAATACCTTGTTGTCTCATAACAATCTTTGTAGTAAAATCAGTTACCCATCCTGCAAAGAAATTCATTACTAAACCTACTAATAAATAACGAAGTCCTAAAGCTGTTGGATCAAGGCCAAGAGTTGTAATACCATTTGCAATACCTAGGTAAATGAATATTTCACCTACATTAATGTGAGGAAAAATACCGCTGTTTGTATGACAATGATACGATGCTGATGCATAGTAGCTTGGTTTCATTCTTTCAGGAAGAAATTTTCCCATTGATAATGCCATTGGATTACCTAACATAAAGGCTGATAGGAATGGTAAAACTCCATAAGCTAATATAACATTTCTAGATGCAAACTTTGCAAATCTATCAACTTTATCTTGTCCAATAAAAGCAATTATTGAATTCATAAAAACTAAAAGTAATAATACCTTTGGGATAATTCCTGTTACCCAACTAACAAATGTATTTCCACCAACTTCAAATAAATACATAAATCCTTTTGCAAAATAAACAATTGCGTCCATATTAATATCTCCTTTCTAATTGTGAGCTTTTAATTTTTTAGCTGTAAAAATATTACCTAATCTTTGTAATGGACTTTGAGGTTCTACAACTTCGCCACCACCCATGATAACGTTATAATTGGAAGAGGCTTCTAGTACTGCTTTGGTTAATGGTTTAGCTAAGTTCTTACAATCTGCTTGAGTTAATCTACCAACATCTTTTCCTTCAAATCCGTTTAGTTTCTTAACCCTTGCAAGTACTGTTATTCCTTGCATATAACCGCCTTCAAGTATAATTCCATTTTGATCGATAGCAAACATTGCAATACATCCAGCACGGAAACCACCTTTTACTTTACCAATGGCAACTCTTCCTCTTCTTCGCAATTTACTATAGTAAGCCGTGAAACTTTTCATTTGAGCAAATGTTAGTATATATTGGAGTATAAATGCAATTCCAAAGCATATAATCAAAAACCAAAAATTCATCATAAACCTCCTACTTATAAATCAAATATATCGTTTTCTTTTGTAAAATGTAGAATTAATTCTTTATAACTTTTTACCTTTGAAAGAGCTTCAATGGTATTCTTATCATTGGCAATAGCTATAATTTCGTCATAAATTTTAACTAAGAGTGTATCATCTTTAGTTTGTTCTGGAAGTCCTACCAAGAATACTAGTTTTCTTTGATTGTTTTCTCCAGCCTTTTCTGGAATTATTCCTAGACTGACTACTATTTCATCATTTTCATAATTGATAGTATGAGGAAATGCTATAGATTCATTAAAAACCATCGTAGATTTTTCTTCTCTTTTTCTTATTCTTTCCTTAAATCCATCGTCTACATAACCTTTTGAGTATAGACTATCAATCATATGATCAACATTTTCTAAATAACTCAATTGATTATCCAAAATAAAGAAGGTATCTTCATCTAAAATACTTAGTAATATAGAATCCATTCCCTGCATGGATGGCATGTCTAATTTATCTATATACTTAATACTTTTTATTCTTTTCTTCAGCGCTTCTTCATCAAATATTTTCTCTAAATATATTACAGTGGCTGTTGTCTTAAAGTTAGCTTGGACAGTAGATAGAACCAAATTGTACTTATCTAGTATTTCGCTAGTAACTGTGCTATCTGAATACAAATCTATAACTGTGTTCGCATCAAAAATACCTTTTAATTGACTAGCAACCAACCTAGCTGTAACTCTTCCAGTTCCGCATATAACTGCAACTTTGTATATTTTACTTTTTTCTATTTGCTGTTCTGAAATAAAAACTCCAAAGTATGCTGCTATAAATCCAACTTCATCTTGCGTCATTTTTACATCAAGACTTTTTTCAATAACATCTCGCGCTAACTCTGCCATTTTGTACGCTACTTTATATTTTTTCCTGATCTCATCTACTATAGGATTATGAATATGGACCCCATACTTTAAACGATTTACCAAGAAGGCCATATGGTATACAAAATCTTTCAAGATATCATCTAGCGTAATATTTAAACCCATGTCATATTTAATGCGCTCTAATATATGATTTACTAAATTTGATACTTCTTCTGTAATTTCAACATGCGGTGAAATCCCTTCTATGTTAGTCGGAGTATTCATTCCTATAATAGGCAATGCTAGGAAAATTCTTTCTTTAATTGGAATACTTATAGTAAGCCTTTTTTCAACTGCATCTGATATAGTATTTACCAATGTAAATTCCCAACTTCTTAATAATTCACTATATTTCTCGCTTAATGTATTGATTGTATGTCCATTTAAAAGACGATCTAAAGTTACAACTAGGGAATGTATGAAAGATTCAAATGTCGTTGTATCGAACTGATATTGATCTGTTATCTCTTTTACTAAATCAATAACATCTTCATCTAATTCGTATTCTCCATAAATCATTTCATAAAGGTTCTCAAGTACAAGAAACCTTATATTTAATTCTGTGCCTTTTAAGGCTAGTCCATTATTTGTTTTGCCTATAATCTTTAAATCGTAGTTATTAAGTATCTCCCTCATTTTCTTTAAATCACTTATTACTGTCGTTCTTCCGACATTCATCTCACACGCCAGATCATCAGTTAAATATGGCTCTTCACTATTCATAAGCTTATACAAAATAAATGCCATTCTTCTTTGAGGTGAATTAAGAAATTCTTTTTGGTTATATATATTAGTCTTAATTTCCTCAAATTTGCTATTATCAATAATATAAATTTTATATATTCCTTGCTTATTATCAATTAGCGCAGATCCTTTTAATAAACTATTCAACTCTTTCACATCATTTTTAACGGTTTTTGAACTAACCTCAAATTTTTCAGCAATGGCGTCAACAGAAATGGAATGTCTTCGTTCAATTAATTTTAGAATTCTTGTCGAACGGTTTTCAGTATAAAAATACTTCATTTTTGCCTCCTTGAAAAGAATCAATACTTATTAATTCATTTAAATTAAAATAAAATTATTGCTATTAATCTTACTTTAACTTGTTATTCTCTGATTTTAGAAGTCTTTAAAAATTATACTCATAGTATAATCTTATGACTATCTTATATTCAAAGGTTGATTTTTTCAAGCGTTTTCGATGCCCCCTTTCTTTAATGTAATTATACTTTATAAAATGATAACGATTAATGCCGTCTTTTTCCTCTACAGAGAAAATGTTTGCACAATTGTATTCAATTAGTATTAAAAGTAACTTTTTAATTAACTCTTATCTAATATGAACTATTTAAATTATCACTATAACCATATTTATATTAAATAAAAAGGGTGTTTAACAATGATTTTTCAATCACTTATAAACACCTTTTTTATATAACTACTTATTATATAATTTAGTTCTGCTTAACAGCATCTACAACATCTATTTCTTCTAATATAATCTAAGACCTCTTGTTTTGCTTTTTCATACCCAGCGCAATATCCTTGCTTGTATCCAGCTGTCTCCCCTGCTGTTTCTCCTGCAGTATTTCCATCCTCATACCCATCACGATATCCATCTTTATAGCCATCATTATATGCATCTTCCAACGCATCAGCTAAACAGTCATTATTTGCGTTAGCTCCAAGAGTTCCATTGCCACAAGGATTACAATTTCTACTATCCATCTCTCCACGTTCTTCTTCACAATTACAACGTCTGCAATTTCTATTATTTCTGTTTTCCATTATTTCCTCTCCTTCGTAATCAGCATTAATTTTCGTTTAATCATTGCTAAAGCGCTTAGTTAAAGTATTACTAACATCAAATCATTATTGATTTGCCTATAAAACTTAATAACTATCTAATAATATATTATGCTGTTGTACTTTATTTGCTATTAGTTAGAGAAAATATGTATTTACTGCTTTAAAAAGATTACTCAGACAATCTAACATTAATAATATATTTATAAGGATTTATTCTATCAAATAATAACTATTATTAATCATCTCTATTCATATTAATAAATAATTAATACTTTATATTATCAAATTTTCCACTTAACATACGAAAAAGGCTTAGATACTAAAAATTCAGTAGTATCTAAGCTTTATCATCAAATTTAATCTAAATTCTTATCGATGTTTTGTTTAACTTATCGGTTTATTCCCATTCTATAGTAGCTGGTGGTTTTGAAGTTATGTCATAAACAATTCTGTTTACTCCCTTAACTTCATTTACAATTCTTCTGCTTACTAAATCTAAAATTTCGTATGGAATTCTTGCCCATTCAGAAGTCATTGCATCACTTGATGTAACTGCTCTTAAAGCTATTGTATGAGAATATGTTCTTTCATCTCCCATAACTCCAACAGAACGGATATTAGGTAAACATGCAAAGTATTGCCAAATAGATTCATCAAGATTTGCATTTGCAATTTCTTCTCTGAAAATAGCATCTGCTTCTCTAACTATTTCAAGTTTTTCTTCTGTAATCTCACCTAAAACTCTAATGGCAAGACCTGGACCTGGGAAAGGCTGTCTCCAAACCAATTTATGAGGAATGCCAAGTTCCTCTCCAACTGCCCTAACTTCATCTTTAAATAATTCTCTTAATGGTTCTATAAGTTCAAATTGCATATCTTCTGGAAGTCCACCAACATTATGATGGGATTTTATAGTTGCCGATGTCTTAGTTCCACTTTCTACGATATCTGGATAAATTGTTCCTTGAACAAGATAATCAATTTGACCAACCTTTTTAGCTTCTTCTTCAAAAACTCTTATAAATTCTTCACCGATTATTTTCCTCTTAGTTTCAGGATCAGATACTCCTGCAAGTTTTCCAAGGAATCTATCTGCGACATTAACTCTCTTAATGTTCATATCAAATTCTTTCTTAAACACTCTTTCAACAGTATCGCCTTCATCTTTTCTTAGTAAACCATGGTCAACAAATATACAAGTTAAGTTGTGACCAATAGCCTTATGTACAATCATTGCTGCTACTGAAGAGTCAACTCCACCAGATAAAGCACATAACACTTTCTTATCTCCAACTAATTCTTTTATTTCTTTTATTTTTTCTTCTGCAAAAGATCCCATAGACCAGCTGTTTTCTAACCCACAAATATTGTGTATAAAGTTTTCTAGCATTTTTTGCCCAAATTGAGTGTGTTCAACTTCTGCATGGAATTGAACTCCATAAAGCCTTTTTTCTTCATTTTCCATAGCTGCAACAGGACAAACTTCTGTAGTTGCTATTACCTTAAATCCTTTTGGAGCTTCTTCAATATAATCAGTATGACTCATCCAAGCTATACCATCAGTTTCAATTCCTTCAAATAATTTAGATGATTTATCTACTTTTACATTTGTTTTTCCATATTCTCTTACTGGTGCTGTCGCAACTTTTCCACCTAGCAAATGTGCCATTAGTTGATCACCATAGCATATTCCAAGTACTGGCACGCCTAATTCAAATACTTCTTTTTCTACAGTTGGAGTATCTTCCCCATAAACACTGTTAGGACCGCCTGTAAATATTATACCTTTCGGATTTTTAGCTTTTATCTTTTCTATAGTATAGTCATATGGAATAATCTCGCAATAAACGCCACATTCTCTTACTCTTCTTGCTATTAGTTGGTTATATTGTCCACCAAAATCAACAACTAAAACTAAATCTCTTTTCATGTTCTCCTCCTAAACTCTTCTTATAAATTCTATTATCAACTAAATAAATCTTTTTATCAATAAATTGAGACAATTTTCACCGAAAATTATAAATACTAATTTAAATAATCTCTATAATTATAAATTAATCAAATAATGCACAGTTCACATAAGTGGTATATTTTATGATTGTGAACTGTGCATTTTACTATTGTCCTACACTATAATTAGGTGCTTCCTTAGTAATGTTAATATCATGTGGATGGCTTTCTCTTTGACCTGAAGCTGTCTGAACCACAAAATTAGCTGTTTCATATAAAATTTCAAAATTCTTTGCTCCTAAATATCCCATTCCTGATTTAATTCCACCCAATAATTGGAATATAGTATCTGAGACAAAGCCTTTATAAGCTACTCTACCTTCAACACCTTCTGGTACTAATTTCTTATTTCCTTCTTGGAAATATCTATCTTTAGATCCACATTCCATAGCAGCTAAAGATCCCATTCCTCTATAAACTTTATAACTTCTTCCTTGATATATTTCCATTTCCCCTGGTGCTTCTTCACATCCTGCAAATAATGATCCCATCATTGCTGCAGAAGCTCCTGCCGCTAGTGCTTTCACTATATCCCCTGAATACTTAAGTCCACCATCAGCAATTATAGGAACTCCATACTTCTTACCTACTTCTGCACAATCCATAACTGCAGTTAATTGAGGGACTCCAACCCCAGCTACTACTCTCGTAGTACAGATTGATCCCGGTCCAATACCAACCTTAACACAATCTGCTCCAGCCTTTATTAGATCTTCTGTTGCTTCCGCTGTAGCAACATTCCCAGCTATAACTTGAAGATCAGGATATACTTTCTTTATTTGTGAAACAGCATCTAAAACTCCTTTTGAATGTCCATGTGCTGTATCAAGAGTTATAACATCAACTTGTGCTTTAACTAATGCATCAACTCTTTCCATCATGTTTCCAGTTACACCTACTGCTGCTCCACATAATAATCTACCCTTCTTATCCTTTGCAGCATTTGGAAACTTTCTAACTTTTTCAATATCTTTCATTGTAATTAATCCCTTTAGACGGCCTTCACTATCAACTAAAGGTAACTTTTCTACTTTATGCTTTTTTAATATTTCTTTTGCTTCCTCTACAGTAGTATTTTCTGAAGCAGTTATTAAATTATCTTTTGTCATCACTTCTGAAATTTTTCTTTGGTAATTTGTTTCAAATATTATGTCTCTGTTTGTAATTATTCCAATTAATTTTCCATCTTGAGTTGTTATTGGAACTCCTGATATTCTGTATTGTGCCATTAAGTTCTCTGCATCCTGAATAAGATGATCTTGAGATAAAAATATAGGATCTGTAATTACTCCATTTTCTTGTCTCTTAACTCTATCTACTTCTTTTGCTTGCTCTTCAATAGTCATATTTTTATGTATTATTCCGATTCCGCCTTCTCTTGCAACAGCAATTGCCATCTTCGACTCAGTTACAGTATCCATTCCTGCACTCATTAAAGGAATATTTAATTCTATAGTCTTTGTTATTTTTGTTTTTGTGCTCACTTCTCTTGGTAATATATCCGATTTATTAGGTACCAATAATACATCATCAAAAGTATATGCAGTCTTAATTATTTTTCCCATTATAGTTCCTCCTATTTTTTGAATTATTTATTTCATTTTCAGTATTTTATGATTTTTTGCTTGCATTGCTTGTACTATTTTTTTGTACAAAAAAAGCACATTAACCTCAAAAGTGATGTTAATATGCTAATAAATCTATAGATTTAGCCTATACTAATATCACTTATAGTCGGAAATTTACGGCTCCCGGTAGATACTCCTTGCCATATTCAAGGTATATATAAGTTTTCAAATGTGCTATATTTTAAATTAAAATTATTATAATGTATGTACAATCTAAAGTCAATAAATTTGAAGCTAAAATTGCAAATTTACTTCAATAATGTAAGTTAAATTTTTTGTTATCGATATCTTTTCTATTTTTTTACATCATCTTTGGTAGATCCATTATCAATCGTCGTCGGATTTAAAATATCTGTATTTTCTGTGAAATCAAATTCTGCACCATTTACTACATCATAACAATTTTTTAAACTTGTGCTGCTAGTATTTAAATTACCAAATTCAACTCCATCTAAATACTTACTAATCCCTTTGTTGCTTATAGCCGAACTTACACTAGTGCTTTCACTTAGAGGCGAATCATTTTTCAAATTATATGATTCAACGGCCATTATTACTTTTCTGCACTGATCTACAACTTTAACTTTTTTCGCTTCATTTATATAGCCATTTACTTTAGGTAAAATAGCAACAGCTAAAATACCAATAATTGCAATTACTGCAATCATTTCAATTAAAGTAAAAGCTTCTCTCTTTCTCTTCTTACAGAATCTTTTCTTTTGCATACTATCTTTGAATCTAAATTTACATTTAATGTATAAAGAAATCATTATTCATTATCCATCTCCTATTAATGTTTTTATTTAAATTATGTCTAATAGGAAATCTTTTATACAATAAATGGAAAATATTCTCTAATAATTTATAATATTGACTTCTAGTATATAAATTTTGTATAAAGTTGCATTGCTATGATTTTCATAAGCTTAAACGTTAAACATATAATATAAAATACTTTTTAAAATTGCATAGATATGTTAATGGATATTAAGCACTTTATTTTTTAATACTAAAAAGCAAAATAGAGAAAGTACTTATAAGCACTTTCTCTATTTATTAAATTAAATATTTATAACTCTTTAATTTATATATTTTAGTACATTCCGTCCATTCCCATTCCTGGAGCACCTGGCATTGGTGTTTCCTTTGCTGGAATATCAGCAACTGCTGCTTCTGTTGTTAAGAATGTTGAAGCAACTGAAGCTGCATTTTGAAGTGCTGATCTAGTAACCTTAGTTGGATCCACTATTCCACCTTTTATCATGTTGATATATTCTCCATGTAATGCATCATATCCTATTCCTGGTTCACTATTCTTAACTTTTTCAATTATTACTGAACCTTCTACACCTGCATTAGTAGCTATTTGTCTTACTGGCTCTTCTAATGATTTAACTATTATATTAATACCAATTTGTGTATCGGCAACATCTGAAGTTAATTTTGCAACTTCGTTTATTACATTAACATAAGCAGTTCCACCACCTGCTACTATTCCTTCTTCAACAGCAGCCTTTGTTGCCGCTAATGCATCTTCTATTCTAAGTTTCTTTTCTTTTAATTCTGTTTCAGTTGCTGCACCAACTTTAATTACCGCAACACCTCCAGCTAATTTAGCTAATCTTTCTTGTAGTTTTTCTTTATCAAATTCTGAAGAAGTTTCTTCTATTTGAGCTTTAATTTGGTTGATTCTTTCTTTTATTGCATTAGAATCACCTTTACCATTAACTATAACAGTGTTTTCTTTACTTACTTTAACACTATCAGCTGTACCTAGCATATCAATAGTAACATCTTTTAATTCTCTGCCTAATTCTTCAGCGATTACTGTTCCACCAGTTAATGTTGCAATATCTTGTAACATTTCTTTTCTTCTATCTCCAAATCCTGGTGCCTTAACAGCTACACAAGTAAATGTTCCTCTTAATTTATTAACTACTAATGTAGCCATTGCTTCTCCTTCAATATCTTCAGCAATGATTAATAACTTTTTACCTGATTGAACTATTTGTTCAAGTACTGGTAATATTTCTTGTATGTTAGAAATTTTCTTATCAGTTATTAATATATATGGATTTTCTAAAACAGCTTCCATTTTTTCAGTATCTGTAGCCATGTAAGGTGATACGTATCCTCTATCGAATTGCATACCTTCTACAACATCTAACTCTGTTCCCATTGATTTAGATTCTTCTATAGTAATAACTCCTTCATTACCAACTCTCTCCATAGCATCTGCTATTAACTTACCAACTTCTTCATCAGCAGCTGAGATTGCAGCAACTCTAGCTATATCTTCTTTTCCATCTACTTGCTTAGAAATCTTTTGGATTTCTTCAACAGCTTTATCTACAGCCATTCTAATACCTGTTCTAATTAGTATTGGATTAGCCCCAGCTGTAACATTCTTTAGACCTTCTCTAATTATTGCTTGAGCAAGTAATGTTGCAGTTGTAGTTCCATCTCCTGCTACATCATTAGTCTTTGTTGCAACTTCTTTAACTAATTGAGCACCCATGTTTTCATATGGATCTTCTAATTCTATTTCTCTTGCAATTGAAACACCGTCATTTGTAATTAATGGTGCACCAAATTTTTTATCTAAAACAACATTTCTTCCCTTAGGTCCTAAAGTCACTTTAACTGTATCTGCTAATTTATCTACACCTATTTGCATAGATCTTCTTGCATCTTCTCCGAATTTTAACATCTTAGCCATTTATATCACACGCTCCTTATATATGTTATTTATTATCGTTTCTAATTGAATTTCTTTTTTATATTTAAATATCTAGTTATGAACACTTTAACTATTCAACTATTGCTAGAATATCATCTTGCTTTAATATAGTATATTCTTCGCCATCAACCTTTACTTCTGTTCCAGCATATTTTGAATATAATACTTTATCTCCAACTTTTACTTCCATAGCTACTCTATTTCCGTCTACAACAGCTCCAGGTCCTACTGCAACCACTTCTGCTTCTTGTGGTCTTTCCTTTGCAGTACCAGTTAAGACTATTCCACTCTTAGTCTTTTCTTCTGCCTCTAATTTTTTAATTACTACTCTTTCACCAAGTGGTTTAATGTTCATGAAAAAACCCTCCTTAAAATATATATTATCATATCAGTTTATTTTCTGTTAGCACTCATCATTGTTGAGTGCTAACATAATTATAATATCCTTTATATCCATATAATTCAAACATTACTTCTAATATTATATCCCATTTTTCAGCGAATATTACTCCTTATCTCAAAATATATCGCATTTACTTAAATTTTCTCCATATTATTATTAATATTATGAATTTTTAAAATAATAAAAAAACTCTAACCAAATAAACATATTACTGATTAGAGTTTTTATGACATTATATAGAGAATAAAGCTCTTAAATTTCATAAATAATTTTAAATCCTAAATACCTCATTGCCTAGAGCACCTATATAATAATAGAATTTTTAATTACTTAATTATATTTCAAAATCAAGATTTATATTATCTTTCTAAGTTTATTTCATTGTATTCGTCTAATGTCGTATTAGCTAATACACTCTTAGTACTTGTTTGCTGATTTAATTTTGTAAATGGCGCTTTAGCTTTCATTACTGATACAATTTTAGCTGCCCCATTTATACAGCCACCTTCGCACATCATTCCTTCAATAAAGTTTCCTTGTAACTTTCCAACCTTAGCCATTGTCATAGTCTTTTTAATTTCTGCTCCGCCTGAGATCTTTACTGGCTTAAAGTCAATATTAACACCTTTTTCTTGCACATAGTTCTCTATAGCAGCAGTTAATCCACCACCTACAGCAAAATTTCTACCAAATATTGAAGCTCCATCAACTACTATATCTTCACAAGTTGTAGGATCAACTCCAAACGCATCAAATAAGGCTACTAATTCTTCAAACGTTAATGCATAATCTATAGCATCTTTTATTGATTCTATTAGAACTTCACTTTTTTTAGCTGTACAAGGCCCTATAAATATCACTTTTGCATCTTTATCTTTAGATTTTATATATCTGCCCGTTGCTACCATAGGTGAAACTGTCCCTGAAATCTTATTAGCTTGATCTGGCATCATTTTTTCAATATAGCTTAGGAATCCTGGACAACATGAATTTGTCATGTAGCTGTCCCCATTTTCCATTCTCTCTACAAACTCATTACTTTCATGTACAGTAACTGCATCTGCTCCACATGCAGCTTCTACCATATCTTTAAAGCCTAATGCCTTAATTGCATTCTTAACTTGTCCATAAGTTGTTTTAGGCCCAAATTGCCCTGTTATTGCTGGTGCAACTACGGCATAAATTTTTTCTTCTTTATCCATCAATCTATTAATAACTTTAACTAATGAGCTTTTGTCTTCTATAGCTCCAAATGGACATGCTGACATGCATGCACCACAGTTTACACATTTACTTTCTGTAATTTCAGCACTCAAATCTTCTGCATTATAGCTTAATGCACCTGTTGGACATGACTTCTTACAAGGTCTCATATCTTCTGCAACAGCATCATACGGACATGCCTTTTTACACATTCCACATTCCTTACATTTATCTGGATCTATATAAGCTCTTCCATCAACATATGTAATTGCTCCAAAATTACACGCACTTTGACACTTATGAGCTATACAATTTCTACATGCATCAGTAACTTGGAACTTCTTTGTTGGGCATCTATCACATGCTTCTTTTATAACATATAATATTTGTTTTTCTTCTTCTATATTAACTAAATCTTGTCCATGTTTGCCTGTTGGTTTAAATCCTGCTGCAAGTTTTGCTCTCTCTAATACTACATTTCTTTCTCGTTCAACTGAATCTCTATACTTAGGTTCTTCTCCTACAATCATAGCATAAGGAATTTTTTCTATTTCCTCTTTACTAATATTATTTTCTTTTGCTAATACAGCAACTCTAGTAAGAACCTCGTGTTTTAAAGCTAGAAGTTGATTCTCAAACTGAAACATTACACACACTCTCCCATGAATAATTTTTATCTTACATTTATAATACAAAATAATTATAGCATACTCTTGTTAAAATTATAACAAATATTATATAATTTAAATTTTCTAAATTTTCTTAATATACGTTCTATTTTCATATGTATATAGCGATATTTCTCAACTACTTTAGTTAAAGTTTTTTCCTGCATTTCCACTTCTTTTCGGATCTGTTCATTTACCTTATATTAGTTATATCAAGGGATTTATATGATATTTATATTATTACATCAATGATAAATTATTAACATTATTGAACATATTATTCTGATATTTCTTGACGAAATAAAAAGTCTAGGAAATAAAATCCTAGACTTTTTATTTTACGCCAACCTTTTTTAATCGACATTTATTTTATTTTCTCTTGCATAATAAAATAAATATTGCTGTGCAAAGCCTGCTAATTTACCAAACTTGTTCCTTCCAAAAATTCTAATCTTACTTAGAGATGCATCCTCTGCCCCATAAAAATGAATCATCGCACGTTTAACCCATACATCTACTGGAAATGCTGAAGTCTTTTCCATTGAAAATAACATTATGCAGTCAGCTACCTTTGAACCAGCACCTTTAAATTCTTGAAGTGCATTATGACATTCATCATCATCTAAATTTTTAATGTAATCCAGATCATACTTTATATATTCATTTGTATCATTTGTTTTTAAGTTACCTTTTCCACTCTTAGAATTAAATACATTTTTTATTGTATCAAATATGTATTTACTTCTGAAAGATGCTCCTGTCCCCTGTATTTCTTCTAATGTAGCACCTTTTATTTCTTCTATATTAGGAAACGCATAGTAAGTTTTATCCTTATAAATAATTTCTTTTCCCCATTTATTAGATATTTTATTTACAGTCTTCTTTATTGATGGTATATTATTTCTCGCTGAAATAATAAAGCTAAGCAACATTTCAAATGGATCTTGATTCAAGACTCTAACACCATATCCAAATTCAATACTTTGTTTAAGTAAAACATCTTTTGAAAGTTCATCTTTTATAACTGAGTAATCTCTATCTAAATCAAAATACTTAAGCCAAATATTTTGAAAATCTTCCTTTGTAGAATTATAAATTATTACGTCATTTCCATCTTCTTTAACTTCAATTAATCTTCCAAACGCAATTACAATAAAATCATTTTCTGCTACCTCTTCAAACCTAAAAATTTGTCCGCACTCAAATATATGTTTTAATTTAAAATTTCTTAATTCTTTTATTATTAAATAATTATCATAAAATTCTACAGATTTATAATCCATTTTATTATCCGTCTCCCTTACAGTATAAAATTATTTAGTTTGCATCATCTCATAATCTAATATGCATATTGATGAACCCTACCCTTTGATTATGAATATTCAAAATATATTTTTATCTTTTTAGTAAAATCATTGATAAACATAATATCATATCAACCTTAGTTTTAACTTATTTCATTCATATATTCTTCTTTAAATAATATATTCTACACTAAAGTTTTTTTCTAAAGATTATGTCACAGTTTATATTGCCCATTTTCTGATGTGTACCACCTATATCATATTTTTTAACTATTTATTTTTTTAATATCCAATATCAATTAAATTATACAATTAATCTTAAGAAAATAGTTATTATTTAATATATTATATCACTTACTTAACAGTAATAAAATGTTTTGTTGAATTTTACAATATTCTTTAGTTTAAACTTATTTATGTAATCTAGTAGTTATTTATATATTTCCCTAAAAATAAAAAAACCCAAGCATAAACTTGAGTTTTTCCATATATTCATGATATTATTTAGAATAATCATAGAATCCTTTTCCTGATTTTCTTCCAAGCCATCCAGCTCTAACATATTTTCTTAATATGCTACTAGCTCTGTACTTGTTATCACCTGTTTCAGTGAATAAAACATCCATGATAGCTAAGCAAACGTCTAATCCAATAAGATCTCCTAAAGCTAAAGGTCCCATTGGATGGTTAGCACCATATTTCATAGCTGTATCAATATCTTCAACTGAAGCTATTCCTTCTTGTAGGATAAATGAAGCTTCGTTAATCATTGGGATTAATATTCTGTTTACAACGAATCCTGGAGCTTCTGCAACTTCTACTGGTTCTTTTCCAATAGCAACTGATAATTCCTTAACAGCATCAAAAGTTTCTTGAGAAGTAGCTATTCCTTTAATAATTTCAACAAGCTTCATTACTGGAGCTGGATTAAAGAAATGCATTCCGATAACTTTATCAGGTCTCTTTGTAGCTGAAGCAACTTCAGTAATTGATAAAGATGAAGTGTTTGAAGCTAAAATCGCTTCTGGCTTACAAATTCCATCTAATTCAGCGAAGATTTCCTTCTTAATTTTCATGTTTTCGATTGCAGCTTCAACTACTAAATCACAGTCAGCAGCTAATTTCATATCAGTTGTTCCTGAAATTCTTGAAAGTATAGCTTCTTTATCTTCTTCAGACATTTTTCCTTTAGCAACTTGCTTTTCTAATCCTTTAGTGATTCCAGCTATTCCTCTGTCAACAAATTCTTCCTTTATGTCTCTTACAATTACTTCACAACCTTTTTGAGCGAATGCTTGAACGATACCAGCACCCATTGTTCCTGCTCCAAGTACAAAAATCTTTTTCATAAATTATTCCTCCTCTAAATCTTTTCATTATAGATATCCTTAGCTAAAATATATATTTTAACTAAGGATTAACTTCATAATTATCTAATTGTTACTTATTGAATAATATTGTTAATTAATTATCTTTAATGTTACATTATTAACTTTCAATAGTACAATCTAACAAAAACATATCTAAATTAACCGAATAATTATTCAGCGCTCTTTATTTCTTTAACTTGAGCTATTAATTCTGGTACTACCTTAGTAAGATCACCAACTATTGCATAGTCAGCAATTTTCATTATTGGAGCTGAATCATCTTTATTTACAGCAA
>NZ_JAKJJX010000042.1:0-38705 GCF_022320765.1 Clostridium sp. YIM B02569
AAGGATTTATCATAAATGTTTTTTTATTTTATTCAGTTGTAAAATTATTCAAGCATTTTTGCACTATTATAGTTTCTATCTAAAATCCGTTATTTTTTGCAACTTCTTTAATCCATCTTCCTGATTTTTTAATTGTCTTTTTTTGAGTAGCTAAATCTACAGCAATAAACCCATATCTATTTTTATATGCATTAGCCCATGACCAACAATCAATCGGAGTCCATGTGTGATAACCAAAACAATTAGATCCTTCACTTATCCCTTTATGAAGATATGATAAATGCTCCTCATAGAACTCTATTCTATAATCATCTTCTATAACTCCATCTGCATTTATATATTTTTCTTCCCCTTCAACTCCCATACCATTTTCAGATATGTACCATGGAATGTTGTTATAATTATCTCTTATATTAATCGCTATATCATACATGCATTGTGGGTATATCTCCCATCCTCTATATGGATTCATTCTTCTTCCTGGCATTTCATAATCGTCAAAATACTTATTAGGCATCCAACCTTTTGAATCGTCGAATTTTTCTTCCTTAGCTTTTGCTCTTCTTGGTTGATAATAATTAACTCCTAAGAAGTCAATTGTGTTGTTTTTTATTATTTCTAATTCTTCTTCTGTTGATTCCCATATTACATTATCTTTGGTTAAAACTTCAACTAAATCCGTTGTAAACTCACCTTTTATAGCTGGATCCAAAAATGAATTGTTAAAGAAATCTTCTGCAAATTTAGCTGCTTTTACATCTTCTTCATTTTGTGATCTTGGATATGAAGGCGTTAAATTAAGAATAATACCAATCTTCCCACCATTCTTACCACAATTTGATTCTTTAAACTCTTTTATAGCCTTTGCTGATGCCAAATTTAAATTATATAAAACTTGCACTGCTTTTTTCCCATCAACTATCTTTGGATAATGGAATTTATATAAATATTCACCTTCAACTACAACCATAGGTTCATTAAATGTTGCCCAATGTTTAACTCTATCTCCAAATAACTCAAAGCACTTCTTTGCAAACAATGCAAATAAATCTACTACATGTTTTGATTCCCATCCGCCATATTTATCATATAATTCAACTGGTAAATCAAAGTGGTGTAGATTCATAACTGGAAGGATATTATTTGTAATACATTCATCTATTACAGCATTGTAGAATCTTACACCATCTTCATCTACTTCTCCAGTTTCAAAATCTTTTATCAATCGTGTCCATTGAATTGATGTTCTAATACTATTTAAACCTATTTCTTTAATCAATTTTAAATCTTCTTTATAACTGTTATAAAAGTTTGATGCTACATTAGGACCTACTCCATTAAAAAATGCTTCTGGTTCTATATCAAACCAGTGATCAAATACACTATCATGCTTTTTATTAAATCGACCTTCACTTTGTGGACCTGATGTTGCTGATCCCCACCAAAAATTTTCTGGGAACTTGAATTGTATACTCATCTTATGCCTCCTATATTTCTTTATTTAAATTATGTTATTTTCTCCATACGTTAAATATTTATAAAATGAAATAGTATTTTCTTCTATAACATTGCTGCACCAATAAGACCTGCATTATCACCAATTTGCGCTATTCTTATATCAACAATAGATGGATCTGAAACCTTAGTCTTAGTGCACTCAATAATTTTAGGTAGCAAGTAAGTATTATATATTAATACTGCTCCACCAATAACTACAGTTTCTGGATCTACTACAGCTATCACATTAGCTATACCAATTGAAATATTGTTAATCCATTTTTCTATTACCTGGACAGCCTTTTCATCATTGCTTTTATATAGATCAAACACTTCTTTTGTGCTTAATGTTTTTCCATATGCTTCTGATGCTATTCTAGCTATATTTACACCACTACATTGTCCTTCAAGCCCGCCTTTATTTGTACCTGCATGACTATACTTGTCCTCATTTATTATCATGTTGTAGATTTCTGCTGTTTGACTATGTGCTCCATTTATAATCTTCTTATCAATAATTAATGCACCGCCTACTCCAGTAGAAACCGTTATATAAAATACCGATTCGCATTCTTTAGCACTTCCAACTAAGCTTTCTGCAAGCCCTGCTACATTAGCGTCATTATTAACTTGAACAGGCAATCCCAATTTCTCACTTAGATATTCTTTTATATTAAAGTTTTCCCATCCTTTTAAATTAACAGGGTTTAATAATTTACCTACTTTTAAGTCTAGTGGTCCTGGTGCACCTACTCCCACTTTTTCTATTTCATAACTGCTCCATTGTCCCTTTATTTGATTAACTAATTTATTTAAGTTATAAGCCGCCCCCTTTTGCACTTCGTTTTCAACTTTAAATATTTGTATTATATCTCCTTCTTTGGATATAACTGCTGCTCTTAAATTTGTACCACCTATGTCTATTCCTATAAAAAACGATATTTTAATCTCCTCCTAACTATATTAATAATCATTTTGGTATTTATTTTATTAATATAAATTACTCTCTTATATTCAATTATATAACACTATATATCACTTATCAATAATATGTTATGTCATTTAATATATAAAAATATTATTTTTCACTCTTACTTTATAAATCGAATCCAATTTATCTGTTTTTATTAAAAGGAAAAAGATAGATAATATATCTATCACTAAATTCACTGTATTGAATACTTCAATCTTATACTATAACTATTCCATAAATTCTACTTAATCCTCGTATTTTCTTTTAAATACTAATATTTAAAAGAAAAGAGTATCAATTTTATAAATTAATACTCTTGCTCGTAGTAGTTTTTATTCTTCCATTAATTGCATATATTAGTTTATCTTAATTACTAAGTTTTGTACAAACAAAACCATAGCATTTTCCAAGTTATAGTTTCTCAAAAATAAATAAAGGATAGTGCCCAGCCTTAATGAATAATTTTACCTTTGGTAATTATATGCAAATATAGCTTTTACCTTTGCAGGAAATCTAGATAATTGACCGCCAAAAAAATTAAACTTTAAATTTATCAACTTCTTCAATCATTTCATTCATCATACTATTCAGTATTTGTGCTGCTGAAGCCACTTCTTCAGTTGAAGCATTCATTTCCTCTGAAGATGCTGAAATTTCCTCTGAGGATGCTGAAACTTCAACCGAAATAGAAGATAAACCTTCTACTTTGGTAATAATAGAATTTTTATCAGTTTCTATGTTCTCTGCTGAATTTTTAACAATTTCAATTTTGGGAATCACTTCATCAACAGCTTCTATAATTTTTTTAAAGGATATTATTGAATTTTCTATTACATTAACCTGATTTATTAGCTCTTGATCCATGTTAACAGAATCTTCAACTATAACGTCAGTTTCTTTAAATATTCCGCTTATTAATTTACTGATGCTTTCTGATGACTCTTTTGATTGTTCAGCAAGCTGCCTAATTTCATCTGCAACCACTGCAAAACCTTTTCCTGCTTCTCCTGCCCTTGCTGCTTCTATAGCCGCATTCAAGGCTAATAAATTCGTTTGGTCTGCAACATCATTTATTAAATTAGTAATTTCATTTATCTTATTAACATTCTTTCCAAGGGCATTTATTTTACCATAAAATACTTTAAATGATTTACTTACATTTGTTACTGATTGGTTTAATCCATTCATTTCACTACTGCTTGTATTTGCCATTATGCTTATCTCTCTAGAATTTGAATCTACTGCTTGTATCTCTTTAACCATCTTAGATAATTTATTACTAAATTCATTAAGGATTTCTGTTATATGTATTAACTCTTCTGATTGATTACTTGTACCTTTTGCTATTTCAGATATTGCTTCTGTAACATTTTGTGATACGTTTGCTATTTCTTCCGATATAGATGATAAATTATCTGATTGTGCATTAATATTTGAAGAGTTTTCTTTTACCTGCTTTATCATTTTTCCCAAAGATTCTTGCATTAATTTCATTAAATTAGTCATTTCTCCAATTTCATCTTTTTGATTCATATATTTAATTGAAACCTCTTCACTCAAGTTTCCTTCTGCCAATAACTTCAAATGTTTTGAAGTTGATTTTACACCATTAGATATATTACTTGCAATTATAAATATAATCCCACTTCCAATTAATATAAATATTATGGAAGATATTGCTACTGAAACTTTTAAACTAGATAATTCTGATAATACTTCACCTTCCGTTACTATAACACCTACAGACCATTCAGTTCCAGTAACCGGTGCATACCCTACGTATTTATCTACTCCATTAAAAGTATATTTACCGAGCCCTGTTTCACCTTCACCCATTCTAACTTCAATATCTGCTATTGCTTGTAATCTAGAATCTTTTTTAGATTCTTCAATTGGATTATACATACTAATAACCTTTTCCTTATCTGTACTAGCAATATTTGCTCCATCTTTTCTAATCATAAATGCATAACCAGTTTGGCCTATTTTAAGTTGGTTAGTTAATTCACTTAAATAATTACCATCTCTTGTTTCTATTAACACGCCTACAATTTTATCATTATATTTAACTGGAACCGCATATACAACTACAACTTGTTTATTAGCATCTTTAGTTACTATTGGATCTGATACATTATCTTTACCTTCTAATGCTTTCTTTAAATACTCTCTATCCTTAACATTCGTAATTGTTCCATCTGGTTTTTTTATATCCCCATTTGTTTCTACAAATTCTAATCTAATACTTCCCATTCTTTTTGCTTCATTTGAAAGAATGGGAATTTTGCTTTCTGTTGCAATATTAGGATTACTTATTTCTGATGTAGCTGCAACAGCTTCTAAGGATTTTAGTTGTCCTTCAAGTCTTCCTGAAACGCTACTTGCAGTTTGTTCTGCAATTTTGGGTAATGTCTTTCCCAAATTTGATTTTAATGCATTTGACGAATTCATAAATGAAATTATCCCTAATCCCATGCATATACTTACTAATAATAAGCCTAAAAAAACTATTAATTTTGATTTTATACTTTTCATAATTCCACCCCTAACACTATTTACCCTCTCACAGCTCCTATAATTCGTTATTTTACTAAAATTTAATTTTAATATTCTTCTGTTTTTTCATTTATATATATTTAAAAATTTTAGTACAGATAATCAGTAAATTCAGTAGAATGCTGTAGTGAAACTAACTACAGAAATACATTATTTGAATAAACTATTTTATGAATATAATTTTTTAGCGTTAATTAAACGATAATATTTTTTATTCGACTTTCTTTAGAAACAAAAAGTGCCCATATAATTATGGACACCAAAATAAAATACAAAATTTATTACAAATACATTCTGGCAACCTGACAATCATAGAAAATAAGATTTCCCTTAGACTCATAGCTTTGCGACCTTATCTTTCAATAAGTGTGCTGTTAACATTATATTTTTTACTAAGTATTATCTATTACATTTTTTATAATTTACTTAAAGCATTAGTATCATAAGATCTAATCAACTAGATTTAAAATATATGCTTTTAATATATAAATAAATTATTTTTACAAAATCAAGCGTATTAATTATTTGACACTATTATGTAAAATATTAAGTACTGCACGTAAATCAGCTACTGCTATTTGACCAGGTGCTGAGGCTTTCTTGGCTGCTCCAAATGTTAATGATGAACCAAATATTTCTCCCGCTAAACGACTTATAACTCCAGTACCAGCCATAGACATTGTAATTATTGGACCTTCAGCATAATTTTGAACCATTTCGTTTGTAGCCGAAAGTAAAACTAATACATCACTTTGATTTTTAGGCATCACAGCTATTTTGGGTAAATCAGCTTTTAATTCTTGCATTTTTCTTAAACGTGATACAATTTCTTCTTGTGTCGGAGTTTTAAAGAAATCATGATTTGACATTACAACTTTAACCCCAGAAGCTTGTGCAGAAGCAACTATATCCTTAACTATTTCATCACCAGTGAAAAGCTCCACATCAACTAAATCAACTAATGATGTAGCTACAATTTCTTTATTTAATTGCGCATAATATTCTACAGATACTTCTTTTTCTCCACCTTCTTTTTTACTACGGAATGTAAATAATATAGGTGTATTTAGAAGAAGTTTTCTTATAGCTACAAGTACTTCTTTAACTTTTTCTATCTCTTCTACATTTTCATAAAAGTCAACCCGCCACTCAACAACATCTAATCTAATATTTTTTAAAGAATTAACTTCTTCTAGAAGTTCTTCCTTTGTTCTTCCAACTATTGGAACACAAATTTTAGGAATTCCTTCTCCAATTCTAATATCTCTAACTTTTACTGTTTTTTTCATAATTATCCTCCTTGTTTCTAACTATATACATACGAGTTTTGTAATTTTTAGATTTAATTAGTTCACTGTTTCATAATTTTTATCAGCAATAAATTCGTCAATAATGAAAGATAGGTTTTTATTATAAAATCTGATAATAAATCCCGAAATTATAGCTGCAATAATTGTACCCTCCCGCATTCCTACAATTTTATGAAAGAATACCAAAGATGCAATAATTGATAGAATAACAAGTGAAATATCAAATGCAACTTTTATAAAACTAAAATCTTTTCCAGTTTTAATTGAAATTGCTTGCACAAATGCTTCACCAGAATTCATAATAACATCAGCTAAAACTGTAAAGCTTACCCCTAATGCTAATACAAAACATCCTAAAAACAATAATAGAATACAAGATATATACCTATGTATTGAAATACCACTTAGCATATATCTTGTAAAATCAACAAAACTTCCAAATATAAATGATAATGGAATCTGTAAAAGTTGAAAAGCTTGAAACTTTTTGCCTAAAATAAATATTTGAGATATTATTAAAATCATATTCCATATAATAGTAAACATGCCTAACGATATAGATGTAAATTTTAAGCTTATTACGTAAGGCATTGATGATATTGGAGATGTTCCAAGTTGGGCTTTTACCATAAGCGAAATTCCTATTGCCATAATAAATAATCCTACTATAAACAAAATATAACGTCTTATCAATTCTTTTTTAGACAAATTATACACTTCCTATCTTTTTGCAGTCCAATTTTATATTGTGTGTCAAAATACTTTTATATAATATTTTCATAAAATAATTAAAGAATAAATTTTAAAACTCATATGCTATATAAGCTACAATAAATATTTTATTCATATATTATAATTATAACTTGCTTCTACTTTAATATAGCATAATTATCGCAGCTTATATGAGCACTATTCATTTTTTATCTACTTATGATATTATTTAATGTTTAAAAATTCTTTCATATGTTCAATAGGCATTTCTTTTCCTGTGAAAAGTTTAAATGCTTCTGCTCCTTGATATAACATCATCCCATCACCATTAATCCATTTACAACCTACTTTATCAGCTGTTTCTAATAATTTAGTTACATGTGGCATATAAACTGTATCTGCTACGAATAAGTCAGGACGTAAGTAAGTTTCATCTGGAATTACCATTTGACCTTCTAATGGCTTCATACCAACACCTGTAGCATTTACAAAAAGATAACTTGATTCAATTTCACTTCTTAAAGCATCAGTATCAGCTAAGTCAAATAATTTAACTTTACAGTTTGTTTTTTCAGTTAACTTTTTAACTGTTTCTTCTGCTCTTGCCCAGAATTTATCCTTAATATTAAAGATAGATATTTCAGCCACACCATCTAAAGCAGCTTGAACTTGAATTGCTGTAGCAGCACCACCAGCTCCTGCTATAGTCATTTTCTTACCAATCACATCAATACCACTATCTTTTAATGAAGTCATAAATCCAACTCCATCTGTTATATGTCCAGTTAAAACACCATCATCATTTACAACCGTGTTAACTGCACCTGCAAGCTCTGCTGCTGGAGAAATCTTATCTAAATATTTGTGAATAACAGTCTTATTAGGCATTGATACATTAGATCCACGGGCTTTTAATGCCTTTAATCCTTTTACTGCATCTTCTAGCTCATCGTTACCCACTTCAAAAGCAAGGTATGCATAATCAAGTCCTAAATATGAAAAAGCTTCATTATGCATCGTTGGTGATTTAGTATGCTTTATTGGTGTTGCAATTAACCCTATTAATGTAGTATATCCTGTAATACGTCTTTCCATTTCTCATCTCTCCTTAATTTTAAATAATATATATTTATTAAAATTTTTATTTGTTAATTTTCCTACAATTATATGATATGTCTATTTCTAATAATATTCCAATTAATTCTTCTCTTATTATCAATAGAAATATTCTATGAATAAATTACTAAAAATCTAGATTGTTAAACATAACCTTAATTAATCTGGAATCACAATACGTTTAGGTTTTCCGATAATAAATATGTACGAAAAAGCGCCTAATCCACCCATTGCAGAAACAAAAACCAATGCAGATGCATAAGATCCTGTTGCAGCAATTAAGTAGCCAACTATAGCAGGAGATAGAGCCCCTCCCATATTAGATACAAAATTAAAAACTGAACCGCATAATCCTACTAATTGTTTAGGCATTATCTCAGATAACAGGGCCCAAGAAATAGTTGATGCCATACCTTGACCAAAGAAAGCTATGCACATAAATATGATAACAGTTGTAATATCATTAGTATAATTAGCAGCCATAATAACAGCAGATAATAGTAAACCGATAATAACTGGAAGTTTACGTGATATTCCTATTCCATATTCTTTAGAAATCATCCAATCTGACCATCTTCCAGCAAACAAAACCCCAGCAATTGCTGCCATATATGGTAAAGCTCCATAAATCCCCATCTTTAACATAGTCATATGTTTTTCAGCAACAAGGTAAGATGGAAACCATGTCATAAAAAAGAATAATATCGCAGTATTACAAAATCCACCTATATACATTCCCCATAACTGACGGCTTGTAAAAAGATACTTTACCTGTTTCCAATTAACTTTATTTTTTTCTGCGATAGTATCTGAAAGACCACCGCCTTCTTTAATAAGGTCAATCTCTTCTTGGTTAACCCCCTTTGACTTGGCTGGGTCATTATAACAAAACAACCAAAAAAATGTGAATATAATTCCTATTAAACTAGTAGCAACAAATATAGATTTCCATCCAGAATTTACCAAAAGCCATGTTAAAACAGGAGTACATAATGCGAGCCCTATATATTCAGCTCCAGTATAAGCACCAATTGCTAATCCACGTTCTCTAGATGGAAACCATGCAGTAACAATACGGCTATTTGCTGGAAAAGCTGGTGCCTCAAATATGCCAAGTCCAAGACGACAAGCAATCATGCTGGCAAAGTTATAAGTAAGTGACATAGCTCCTGTAAATGCAGACCATCCAAAAAGTGCAATCCCATATACTACTCTTGGTCCTAAGCGTTCAAGAAACCAACCACATGGAATTTGCATACACGTATATGACCAACTCATAGCAGAAAATATTAATCCCATTTTAGCAGCATTAAAACCCATATCACTTGATATAAATGGAGCTGCTACTGAAATATTAGCTCTATCTAGGTAATTTATAAAAGTTATTATACATACCAAAAAAAGTACGAACCATCGTCTCTTTGTCGGTTCTTCTTTGATTTTACCAATATTCTCTTGATCCATTATTTTCCCTCCAATTTTATTAATTATATTCTAGTTTTGTTATATAATTATTTTCTTATACTATATAATCTTATTCTTCTTTGCTACCCTCCTTTTGATCAAATCTATATAAAATAAAAACACCTAAATTCGAAATGCTAAGTATATATAAAGGTAACTACAATCCATTCAGCAATACAAAGTCCAATAAATTTGAAAATTATTTATAAAAAACCATCATACTCACTTCATTATTTGATAAATTATACTGAAAATAATTAATATGAGAATGATGGTATTTTGTAAAAGTTTTATTGAATTAATTATAAACTTCCAATACTTACTTTATTTCTGCTTTAGCGTATTGTTTATTTACAAATAATGCAAGTAGAATACCAACAGCAGTAATTACCACATTAAATATGAGCACATATTTTGGTCCTTCTAGACCACCTGACTTTGAGATATAACTAGCTGCATTTAAGATAACATAGTTAGCTACACTCGATGCAATCATAACAATAGATGTAATCTTTCCTTTGTTTGTTGGAAACATAGAGTTTGCTGTTGATACAGCTAACTGAAGTACACCACCTGCTGCTGAATATCCTATTATAAATCCACCAATCAGACAAATTTCTGGCGTTTGTACAAAGTATATAATCAATAACATGATTGCTGAAATCGCTGGATAAATAACAAGTATTCTAACTGGTTTAAGAAAACTTTTTACAAGTGCAGCTGTTACTAATACAGCAACCATTGACCCTAATGCATAATAAGTTTGAATTTGACTTGGATTAGCTAAACCATATAACTTTCCTAATTCTTGATTACAATTTAACCATAGTTGAAATGTAGATGTACATGTAAAACCAATACAAATAACTGCTATGCTTGTTGCTGTAAACTTCATTTTTTCTGATTTTATTGGTGTATCTTTTGTTGTATTTACATTTCCATTTTTAGGTGGAAACTGTGCAATTGCAATTAAAATACCATCTATAGCTAATGCTATACCTGTCACAAAGAAAATAGTTGTATAAGACATATTGCTTGCTGCAATAAAACCAATTATAAAAGGAAGTAAAAATTGTCCTATTGATATCGAGAACTTTGTAAACATATTGGCAACATCACCAGAATTCACAAAAATCTCTAGGCATGATGGAGTAACACATGTATCTAAGAAAGAATTAGCTGCACCACCTAATAATGCAAATGCATAAGCAACATACATATTTGGAGATATTGCAATTCCTATAAAGTAAGCTACATATAAAACGACACCGATTAATCCAGAAATTTTCCTTCCGAATCTGTCTGAAATTGGACCCGAAAATGGAAGTGTTATTAAACGTCCAAGTCCTAATGCAGCAATTACTGCGAGCACCATACTTACATCAAAAGTACCATTAGATAATTTGTCTGCACCCCATGCACCCGCAAAATTCTGTTTGTATTGTCCAAGTATTGATACTCCAATACCATGTATGAAATATGTAAAGTATAGTGCTAAAGCCGTCGGATAATATTTTTTATTATTCATTGTTTTTCCCCTTTCATTTTTCCTTTGATATAATATTATTAATTAAATTAGTTCACTTTATCATTTTTGTTAATTTTTTAACTTTTTTGACTAAATAAAATTATTTGAATACACTTCCTAATAATGAGGCTGGATTCAAAATCCAACCTATAACATAATAAAATTCATTATAATGGGGTATTCACTTTCTTACTATATATCTAAGATTATTTAAAATACAACTCATTGACTTCTTTTGCAGGCATTTCGAGTCCTGTATATAATTTAAATGCCTCTGCACCTTGCCACAAAAGCATACCTATACCAGTCACTATTTTGCAGCCAGCAGCTTCTGCATCTTCTAAAAGCTTTGTTTTTCTTGGGTTATATACTACATCTGCTACAACTAAATCTTTTCTAAAAACACTTCTGTCTTTTATTGGAGATTCATTTTCGTTAGGATGCATTCCTACATGTGTTGCATTTACTAGAATATCACTATCTGCAATTTTATCATTAAGTTTTTGCACATCTTCTAGATCATATAAATTTAAAACACATTCTGAGACTTCTTTTCTAACATTTTCAATAGTTTTCTCAGCTTTTTTGTAAAAATCATCTTTTATATTGAAGGTATTAATTTCTTTAGCTCCATCTAAAGCACATTGAACTTGGATCGCTGTTGCAGCACCACCAGCACCTAAAATAGTAATTTTCTTATTTTTTATATCTACTCCATGCTCTTTCAAGTTACGCACGAATCCAACACCATCTGTAATATTTCCAGTTAATTTTCCCCCATCATTTACGATAGTATTAACTGCTCCAACTAGACGCGCTGCTGGAGATAATTCATCCATATATTTAGCAACTTCATTTTTGCATGGCATTGTTACGTTTGCGCCTTTTATATTTAATGTTCTAAAAGCTGCAATAGTATCCTTCACTTTTTCTATTGAAATATCAAAAGCTACATATGCTGAGTCTATTCCTAACTTTTGAAAACTATAATTGTACATAGCCGGAGATCCTGAATGACCTATTGGTGTACCAATCAAACAATATAATGCTGTTGTTCCTGAAATTCTCTTTTCCATAAATATCCCTCACAATTTTAATATCTCGTTTTTAAGATATTAATTATAATTTCATTGCTACTTCCATTGCTTCAGCCGTAGCATCTAGGGCTCTACGAGCTCTTACTGCATCTCCAACAACATAAGTTTCTTTTACAATTTCCTTAACTTTTTCACTTAATGGATCATAATTACGTGCTCCCATAGCAAGTACTACTGAATCAAAGCCTTCAAGAGTATGTTCTGATCCATCTTCTAATGTATAAGCAACGCCACCTTCAAAGAATTTTGCAACTTTTGCATTAGTAACACTTTTAATCTTATATTCTTCAAAGTCTTTCATTAAGAATTTACGGTGTTCAGAAATTACATCTGCTCCTACTTTATCACGAAGTTCAATAACTGTAACATCATGTCCTTGTTCTCCTAAGAAATCAGCTGTTTCACATCCAACCATTCCGCCACCTACTACAAGTACTTTTTCACCACAAGATTCTTTTCCATCAAGAAGATCTACTGCATGTATTAATCCTGATTCATTAATTCCTGGGATTGGAAGAACTAATGGTTTTGCACCAGTTGCAATAATTACTGCATCAGGTTTTTCTGCTTCTAAAATTTCTGTAGTTACTTCTGTATTCATACGAACTTTTACTCCATATTGTTCGCATTTAGCAACATAACTACGTACCATATTTGTAAGATCTCCTTTTCCTGGAGGATAAGCTGCTAAACGCATTTGTCCACCAAGGGTATCTGTTGCCTCAAATAATGTTACATCGTGACCTCTTTCAGCTGCTGCCCATCCTGCAAGCATACCGCCAACTCCACCACCTACAACAATTACTTTCTTTTTAGTTTCAGCTGGCTTCATTTCCCCTTCATAACCGAGGAATGGATTTACAAGACATTTAACTGGATTTCCTTGATACATATTTCCAACGCAGCCTTGTAAGCAGGCAATACATGGATTTAATTGATCTAATTTACCTTCTTTCGCCTTATTAGGTGCGTGAGGATCAGCTAAACTTTGACGTCCAAATGCTACTAAATCAGCACGTCCTTCACGAACTAATAATTCTGCATAATGTGGTTCAGTAAAACGTCCAACAATAATAACTGGAATATTTACTGCACGCTTAATTTCTGTAACTAGCTCTGCATTAAATCCTCCGTGTAAAACTGTAGGTGCCCACATATATTCATCACGTATATGTACAGCACGTGAAACATGAAGACCGTCAACACCACACTCTTCTAAATAAGCAGCAATTGTTGAACTATCATGAACATCTAATCCACCGTCAACTTCGTCAGAACTATTTATACGACAAAGAATTGCTATAGATTGTCCAACTTTTTTACGTATGTTTTCAATTATTAAACGTGGTAAACGCATTCTGTTTTCAAAGCAACCACCAAATTCATCCACACGCTTATTAGTTCTTGGTGAAAGGAAACTATTAACTAAATATCCATGCGCACAATGAACTTCTACTGCATCAGCTCCTGCTTCCTTTGCACGTACTGCTGCATCACCGTAGAATTCTATAAGTTCATAGATTTCTTCTCTAGAAATAGCAACAGGCGTATTTCTTCCTAGAGATGATGGTATTGCTGAAGCAGCTTTTAATGGATAGCCTGCAATCTTTGCATTTCCTTCTGGTCCTGCATGTTGAAGCTGAATAGATATTTTTGCACCAGCCTCATGACAAGCATCTATAACTTTCTTAAAGCTTTCTACAGTCTTATCTTCAAATAAACATGGTTTACGTGGTCCACCCTTAGCTTTCTTATCTACAACAGTAGCTTCAAAAGTAATTAATCCAAATCCTCCAATAGCACGTTCACGGTAATAAGCTAAAGATTTATCACTCAATGTTCCATCTGTATTTGCAAAATTGTTACCCATTGGTGGAACTACAAAACGATTTGGAACTGTCATTGGCCCAATTTTAATTGGGGTAAACATTGACTTAAATTTCATAAAAACAAATCATCCTTTCATTGTTAATTTAATTCACAATTATTTATCTTTTGTTTACTTTAAAATATGCAATTAATATTGTATATTTCTATTTTTGGGGATATACTTCAGGCCAAGCCTTATCCAATACTTTTATAGTATTGTTATATGTGTGTTTAGCTGCTTCGGCAACACCTTTTGCTAAAATAGCATCACTTATTACTTCAACACCTATACATGCTGGTTTTATACCTTTTTCTTTAATCATACGAACAAAACCTTCTGTTACATTTATTCCTGTACCAGGTGCAAGTCTGTCATGCATTGATTCATCTCTTAATATAGATTTTGCATAAGGTCTTTCATAAACATCGTTGATTTGAATAGATACGATCTTATCAGCTGGAATACCTTCTAATAATTTAATATCATTTTCTTGGTTTGCTCTTGCCCAATGCCATGTATCTAAGATAAGTTTAGCATTGTCACAACCTGAAGCTTCAACTACTGCCCAACCCTTTTTAACATCTGGGATACCACTATATGGCATAGGTTCTACACCAATTACATATTTGCCTGCTCTTTGACATAATTCTTTTAACTTTTGTGCAGTATGTTCTACACTATAAGTTTCCATTAAACCAATATTTATATGTTGAACATTAAATAATTCACACATATGGAAGCATATTTGTTCTTTGTATTTTTGTTCATAAGAACGGTTATTTTCAGCCCAAAGTGTAATGTATTCAACTTCTGTAACCTTCATGTCATATTTTTTAAGAATATCAAGAATATCAGAATCGAATAAACCTTCATTTAATGCATCTACATATGTTTCAGCACGAAGACCTATTCCTTCATATCCTGCTTCTTTAGCTGCTTTAACTCTTTCCTCAAATTTACATTGATCTCCTAATGTCCATGAGCTAACTGTAAGTGGTGGACATTGTCCTTCCTCATAAGTATTTTTCATAACTTCATTATTCATGGTATTTACTCCTTTCAATTTAAAAACATTGATATCTAAATAACATTGATATCGATTTCTGGATTTTGTTTAAAAACTGTTTCTATAAAACATTAATCATTCTACCGGTAGATTGAAAGCTGAGTCCCATTTATTAATCAATATTATTGGAATCTATATTTATATTATATTATAGGCCTATTTAGAAAACAAATTGATAATATCCTAACAATCTATAGATTTTATATATAGGTCATGCTATAATTTCACCATAATACATACATTATGAAAGCGAGGTGCTAAATTGAATTTATATCATTTACGTTATTTCATAACTCTGGCGCATTTAGAACACTATACAAAAGCTGCCGAAAAATTAATGATTACTCAACCAAGCTTAAGTAGTGCTATTTCTTCATTAGAAAAAGAACTTGGAGTTTCACTTTTCGAAAAGGAAGGTAGGAATGTTGTATTAACAAAGTGTGGAAAAATGTTTTTTGCTGCTGTGCAAGAATCTTTAGAAATTCTTGACTCAAATGTAGCCACTTTAAAATCAATCAGTAATGGAGAAGGTATAATTGATTTAGCTTTTCTTAGGACATTAGGAAGTGATTTTGTTCCAGATGTTACTTCATTTTTTTTAGAATCTCATCCTAAAAAAGAAATTAAATTTCACTTTCATACTGGAGTAACTTCCGATATTATTCAGGGGCTTAAAGATAGAAAATATGATATTGCATTTTGCTCTAAGATTAAAGAAGAGCATACTATTGAGTTTATTCCAATTGCCAAACAAGAATTGGTTTTAATAGTTCCTACTGATCATCCACTTGCAAATAAAGATACTATAGATTTAATCGAAACTATTCCATATCCTCAAATTATTTTCACAAGAAAAAGCGGACTTCGACCTATAATAGACGATTTATTCAATCAAATCGGACAGCAGCCAAAAGTTGCTTATGAAGTTGAAGAAGATCAAGTAATAGCAGGATTGGTTTCTAAGAATTTTGGTATTGCAGTTTGTCCTAATATGCCTATGCTAAATTCTATGAATTTGAAAGTTATTCAGATTAAAAGCCCAAACTGGGAAAGGATATTTTATTTAGCGGTAATTAAAGATAGAGCATTAACACCTGTAATTCAAAGCTTTAAAGATTATGTAATTAAATCCTCACAACTATAATAACTATACTTTATTTTAGTTAATTTTATTAACTCCATTTAATTGTCATAAGTTAAACAAAGGATATAAAAACTCAAATTAATGTGACATATTCTAAAGAAAGTGGCTATGGCTATGGCGATAATTATAGATGATTACATATTCACTAATAGTACTTATAAAATTGAATTGGATGAAGTTCACAATTTATTAAAGCAATCATATTGATGAAAAAATCAACAAAAGTCCTTTGGACAAAAGACGCCGATAAATTATATTCAAAATGTAGCTTTAAATAAGAAAATCATTATGAATTTATGCTTAATAGAAATTAGTCCTGTTTACACAGACCTAAAACATTAAATTCAAAAAAAGTTCCTATCCTTACAAATCCTAAGGTATAGGAACTTTTTAAGTTTAGAATATTAGTTTTTTTCTGCAATTTGGTTCTGGTTATTGTCCCTACACCATATTGCCCAATATTCATGACAACCTTGTTCTGTTTCATGACATTTCATACAATCATCTATTGTACATTTTCCTAAGCATTTAGCATATTTGTTATCTTCTTTCTTTAAGTCCTCATTTTGTATTATTTCGTTATTTTCCATGTTATTATTCATTTTTTACGCCCCCTATATCATTTAATTTATCCTACAAAAAAAACGCCCTTTGAAATTTCAAAGGACGATTAAAAACCATGTTACCACCTAATTTTATCTACAACTCACGCTGTAGAACTCAATGAGTATCTAACTAAAATAAATACCCTACATTTTTAACGGATGTTACCGGCACCTTCTACTTAGAAAATCAGTTCAAAGGGCAGCTCATAAGATGAATTCAGAAAAACTATTCTATGCACCTCTCATCAACCGGTTACTTTCTGTAAAGAAATTCTGTTTTCTTACTACTTCTTAGTCATAGCTTTTTTATTGTTCTATTTATATAATCATATCTTTTTTTAATGCTATTGTCAATATTTCTATGCATTTTTTATATTTATTTATAGATATTATTTATATATTTTATACAACAGTTTTAACCTTCTTTATTATTGCAGCAAGAGCTTTTAAAAATTCCTAAAGAATAAAAAATTACCACCATCTAAATATAAATCGTGGCAATTATCCATATTCTTATTATTTAAACTACTTTTAAATGATCCTGACAAATTAAATGTATCTTATCTAAAAGCACCCATTACTTCTAAAGTCTTAACTATATTTCTACCTTCTTCAGTACCATTTATTATTCTTCGCGCTCTAACACTATCTCCAATATTAAGAAGTTTTATATCTTTTTCCTGTGCATATTCTTCTAGATTTGGCAATTCAGATATTTCGGCTCTCATTCCAAGACACACAAATCCATAATCAAACGCTACATCCTCTATGACACCTTCTGGATTCTTAACTGTAAATGAATTTTCATTAACAGCCTGAAGTGCCGTTTCTGTAAGCTGATTAACATTATTTTCTTTCATCATATGGTATGCATCAAGCTTTGTATTTGTATCTAAATCTTTTCCTATTACAGGCATCATTTCAATATCCGAAACCTGTGCACCTCTTTCAGCAAAAAATTCTACTACATCAAGTCCTACTGCTCCACCGCCTACAACTACAACCTTCTTTCCTGTAAAGTCCTCATTTTCATATGTATTAAGACTTTCTATAAAACCAAAGGTTGATTTAATTTTTCCACCTTCTTTATCTATGTGCTCCTTCAAACCTGGTATTGGAGGAAGAAGCGGCTTTGAACCTGTTGCATTTACTATAATATCTGGGTTTACTTCACTTAAAACTTCTTTTGTAGCTCTTGTCTTAAGCTTTATAGTAAGATTAGGCAATTCTTTTGCTCTGTTTTCTAAATACTCTACAAAATAGTGAATTTTTCTCTTTGCAGGGACTGTTCCTATCATCCATGCTAGGCCGCCTAATCTATCTTTTTCCTCGAATAAAGTTACATTACATCCTACTTCTGCCGCTGTACATGCTGCTTCTAATCCAGCAGTACCTCCACCTATAACTGAAACATTAATTGTTTTTTTTACTTTTTTATCTTTATAATCATCTTCAAATATAAGATCTGGATTTATTGTACAACGAATTGGTTGAGATTTAGCCAAACGATGGTCTGCGCATCCTATATTACAAGAAATACATCTTCTAAGAAGGTGCTCCTCACCGCTTGCAACTTTATTGGCCCAATATGGTTCTGCTATTAAACCACGTCCCATAGCTATAAGATCTGCATCTCCATTTTTTATTGTTTCTTCACAAACCTCTGGCGTACGGAAATTTCCAGATGATATAACTGGTTTATTAAATCTTTCCTTTATAGCCTTAGCCATATAGCTTCTCCAACCTTCAGGAAGACTCATCTTATCATGCTGCAAATATAAATTATCATTTTGTGCTACAGATACATTTATAAAATCAACTTTTTCTTGTAAGTATTCCATTAATTCAAGTGAATCTTCAAGTGTATTTCCGCCTTTAAGCATATCATCCGCACTTATTCTAATTGCTACTGGGAATCTAGGGCCAACCGCTGCTCTTACTTCATCTAAAACCATTCTTGGAAATCTGGCTCTATTTTCAGCGCTTCCACCAAACTCGTCTTTTCTGTCATTAAATAGAGGTGAAAGAAATTGACTGAGAAGATATGAATGTCCTCCATGAATTTCAACTGAGTCAAACCCTGCTAATTGTGCCCTTCCAGCAGCTTCTCCATATTTTTTAGCAATTGCTTTCATTTCGTCTATGGTTAATGGTCTTGGAATAGCTCCCCCAGTTTTTGAAGGAATATTTGAAGATGATACTGGCTGTGCACCATTTAATCTTCCTGGATAAGCTGATGCTCCTGCATGGTTAAGCTGAACAGAAACCTTTGCACCATAAGCGTGAAGTCTTTCAACTAAAGTATAAAATCCAGGTACAAATTGATTATCATCAATTCTACACTGCTTTGTTCCATTAGTTCCCATAGGAAAATCAACACAAGCATTTTCTATAATAATAAGACCTGTCCCTCCCTTTGCCCTTAGTTCATAATATTTAATCATCTCTTCTGATACTTCTGCACTCACTGTTGCAAAATTGCTTCCAATAGGTGGCATTACCGTTCTATTTCTTAATATCATTCCATTGATAGTAATTGGTGACAAAAGATTTGTATATTTATTTTTCATAATTTTCCTCCTAGCTATTATGTATTAATTATTCTATGAGCTTCTTATTTCTAATGATTTTAATTACAATATACTCTTATTAGTTTTTGTATACTCTGGAATTGTCCATTCCTTAAAGCTAGACTTCTCCATATTTTTGCAAACAATTACAAAATTGAATATTTAAGTTAATAATATTAGAATCCAAGAAATCAACATAATAAATTGGATCCTATTAATTGAGATACTTTTCTGTTTGTTTAAATTTTAACTTGATTGATTAATTTTTAACTTAATTACGTAGCAAAAACTAAATCATATCCTTACAATCATATTTTAATATCTATTTATTCATTAATCTAATGCCTTTTTTGTATATTATTAATAGATTATATCTATTAATAATGATATACTTATACTTAATACTATAATATCAGAAAGGCTTGATGTTAAAATGAATTTGAATCATCTACAGTATTTTAGAGTATTAGCTAGACTTGAACATTATACCCAAGCTGCTAAAGAATTATCAATTACTCAGCCAAGTTTAAGTCATGCTATTTCATCACTAGAAAATGATTTAAACACTTACTTATTCGAAAAAGAAGGAAGAAATATTAAATTAACTAAGTATGGCCGTTTTTTCCTAGAATACGTTGAAAATGCCCTTAATGAATTGGAAATAGGCGAAAAAAAACTTAAAGCTTTAACTAATTCCTCTTTTGGTGTAATTGATTTAGGTTTCATCTATACCTTAGGGGCTTACGTTATGCCAAATATCATAAAAGAATTTTTAGATATTGAAAAATATAAAGATATATCATTTTCACTTTTTCAAGGCACTACTCATAATGTTATTGCTGGATTGAAAAGTGAAAAATTCGATTTGGGCTTCTGCTCATTTGTAGAAAATGAGCCTGATATAGATTTTGTGCCTATTTTAGAAGAACAACTGGTTCTAATTGTATCAAAAGATCATGAACTAGCTTATCTTGATAGTATTGATTTAAGTGAAGTAGATAGATATCCTTTTGTATTTTTTAATAAAGAAAGTGGTATAAGACCTCTTATTGATGGTTTATTTAATAAGGTAAATATTACTCCAAAAATTATATGCGAAGTAGAGGAAGATAGCGCTGTATTAGGATTAGTTGCCGTTAACTATGGAATCGCTATTATTCCTAATATATTTTTAATCAGAAATTTTGATGTGAAAGTCATTCATATAAATAATCCTATTGTTAAAAGACGTATATATCTTGCTTCAATAAAAAATAAATATATTTCTCCTTCTGCAAATCAATTTCGTAATTATATTATAAAAAACTTATGTGAAAATTTATAATTTATAATCATAAAACTTTTTATACCCCACAAAACATTTATCTATTTTTATAAATAAAAAAACATGCATATAAAGGATCTATATAATTCCTATATCTATGCATGGTTTATTAATAAAATTTTGTGTATTAACTTATATCATATATTGCTTTTTATAATAAAGACGAATTGGAATTCCGTGGGCGTCCATACTATAATATTATACTTCTCTATATAAATTTACTTCTCCCTTACTTGCTCGAAGCTCACCTAATAAAGGGACTATTCTTTTAAAATGCTCACTGTTATTATGTAAATTAATTGCTTCTTGATCTTGCCAATCTTCTACAAAGCTAACTATACAAGGATTATTTATATCTTGAAACAATGCATATGAAATACATCCTTGTTCTTGTCTGCTCTTTTCAATTAATTCCTTAGTTAACTGAATAAAAGTTTCTATTTTATCATCTTTAATTACACTTTTTGCTACTATTTTAATCACATTTATCACTCTTTCCTATAATTTATTAATAGCTTTTAATATGTTTTCTTTTTTATTAATACTTATTATAATACTAATACACATCAATTGAAATATCCTCATAGTTAAAATCTTTCATTATTAAGATCTATATTTAATTCATAGTATATCCTGCATCAAAATATACTTTTAGAACTGAATTATATGCTTCTTTTGGGGTCGGAGAATTAGAATATAATAATGGTTCATCTTTAGAACACCATGAATGATCATCGCTTAATCCCCACAATACAAGAGCTGTAATATTAGAACCTGATTTTTTAGATGATAAAATAGCAGACATTAAATCATGAGAATCCAAACAGCCAATATACTTTATTATTGATGACACTATTTCTGAAAAAACAAAGCCTCGTCAAAGGCTAAGAATCCAATTGAAAAGTGTTCATTTCATCATTCTCACCTAAAATGTAAGAATGTATATGGTCATCAAATACTAGTTTCTTTACTATCGTGTGACGGATTAGTGTTCCAATATTCAATTGATATCTATGATAAAGAATCTATGAGTAAAATCGAATTAACTAAAAAATTAATTGCAACACTTCCTAAACCTGAAAATAAAGGTTATGTGTTAGCTGATAGTTGGTATAGTTGTAAGGATATTTATAATGCTTCTGAAAAAGCTGGCTATAGTTATATTGGCTCTTTAAAAACTAACAGAATTATTTTTCCGCAAGACAATGAAAAACTTGGAATAAAACTTTATAAGTTTGCTGCATTATTAAATATTGCTTATCTTTGACCTTGTCACCGTCAAAGATAAGCAATACTATATCTATAATTATGTTGGCAACTTAATAGATAGAAAGAATGTGTCTATTGTTTTAAGTTATCCTAAAGATGCTTTTCAAAAAAATGGAGCATTAAAAACCTTTATTCCCTTAGATAAATCATTAGCACCGTTAGATATTTTAACTCAATATGCCGATTGTTGGGCGATTCAACCATTTTTTAGAGATTGCAAAATATACCGCAATGATTCTAATCACTTTAATACTGGATATAAATCTGCTAAGAAAATCCAGAAAATTCCAAGGTAATATATATTTACGAAGCTACAGCAAGCGGTACGCCGATAGAAAAGATTTTTGAGTCATTAAAAATATCCTAAGAATCTGTTTTTTATTCAACTGTAAAATTATTCAAGTAAAAATGCACTATTATAGTAAGTAAATACATTGTTCTCTAAACATGCAAAACTAGTAATAAAAGGAATCCAATTAAAATTTATTCTTTTTATTCCTCAAAATACACCTTTTTCTCCAACAAAAAAATCAGGACTTTTTCAACAAGTCCTGATTTTTTATTCCCATAAACTGAAATATATTGTAAAACTGTAGCTATTTTAGACATCAACCGTTTTAATCAATTTATGCTTAGCATAAATACTATTACAATTTTTCTCTTCTCTTTGTAGACTTTATAAATATCTCTTTTAAAGTTTCTTTGTCATCATCTTTTATTGCATCCTTTATTTTATCCAATTCCACTTCAAAATTTTCGATACTTTTTAATAAATTTTCTTTATTTCCAAGGAAAAGTTCACTCCAAAGGTCTTCATTTATATTCGCAATTCTTGTTAAATCCCGATAACTATCTCCAATGAAACTTCCTGTTTCTCTTCCCTCAACATCACTATTCACTAATGCAACTGCTAATGCATGTGGCAATTGACTTGTAAATCCTATCATTTCATCGTGATATTCTGGCGTTATTCTTCTAACTCTCTTAAATCCTATTTCATAAGCTATATTTTCTATAAGCTTAAGATTGTCTTCTTTATTTCTGTCTATTGGAGTTAAAATATAGTTTGCACCCTTAAATACTTCACTAGTTGCAAAATCTATTCCTTTTTTTTCTCTTCCTGCCATTGGATGTCCAAAAATGAAATCAATATTATTTGGCAATATATTTACTATATGTTCAACGAACATCTTCTTTATTCCAGTTGCATCTGTTATTACTGCCCCGTCCTTAAAATTATCCTTGTTATCAGTAATGAATTTTTTAACCAATCTTGGATATAAAGACATAATTATTAAATCAGCACTTTTAAGAATCTCTTCTCCACTAGTAAATCCTTCTTTAATTAACTCTGATTTTTTTGCCTTAACTAACGTTTCTTCATTTGTATCTATTCCATAAACATCATCATATCCCGCTTCTTTTAAAGCCATAGTAAATGAACCACCAATTACACCAAGACCTACAACTACAATTTTCATATTTAGCCCCCCAGAAATTTAAATTTCTTTTCCTTCCATATTTGCTACAACTTTAACCTTATCCATCAATTTATCAAATTGATCTGGTGTAAGAGATTGTTGCCCATCACTTAATGCATTTTCAGGATCATTATGAACTTCTATCATAAGTCCATCACCACCCGCTATAACTGCTGCCTTTGCCATAGGCTCTACTAAATAAGCATATCCTCCAGCGTGGCTTGGATCAATAATAATAGGTAAATGTGATAATCTTTTAATTACTGGGATCGCTTGTAAATCCAAAGTATTTCTAGTAATTGTTTCAAAAGTTCTAACTCCTCTTTCACAAAGAATTACATTTTCATTACCGCCTGCCATAATGTATTCTGCCGACATTAACCATTCTTCTATAGTAGCTGATAAACCTCTCTTTAATAAAATTGGTTTATTAGTTTTCCCAATTTGCTTTAATAAATCAAAGTTTTGCATATTTCTTGCACCAATTTGAATAACATCAACATCTTCAACAAAAGTATCTATATAATCAGTTGACATAAGTTCTGTAACTATTGGAAGTCCTGTTTCTTGTTTTGCTGTTTTTAATAGTTTTAATCCTTCAAGTTCTAATCCTTGAAAACTATATGGAGAAGTTCTTGGTTTAAAAGCTCCTCCTCTTAAGAAGTTTGCTCCTGCTGCTTTTACTCTTTTAGCTACTTCAACAATTTGTTCTTCACTTTCAACAGAGCACGGCCCTGCCATTACTCCTAAACGACTTCCTCCAATTACTGAACCATTAATATCAATAACTGTATCTTCCGGTTTAAATCTTCTATTTGCTTTCTTGAAAGGTTCTTGAACCTTCATAACTCTATCTACACCTTTAAGTACTTGCATCTTCTTTGGATCTATTATAGAAGTATCTCCTACAACACCTATAATATAGTATGTGTCTCCTTTAGAAAGATTAACTTCTAATCCCTTTCCTTCGATTATTTCTTTAATTTTTCTAATTTCCTCTTCGCTTGCTTTTGGTTTCATTATAATTATCATTGTTTTTTTCCTCCTATACTACTAAAAAACTTTATTTTTTAATCTACTATCCTACTAAACTACTAAGTAATCTAATTTTTATAAATTCTAATTTCCTATTATTTAATATTTCATTTAAATTTCATTATACATTTTATCATTTTTTACTTCTTCTATAAGCTTTTTAATTTCCTCTATTACTGTCTTTTTATTTTTGTCATTTATAACAATTTTGTCAGCATATTCATTATAAAGGGCATATCTTTCTTCATACAATCTAATTACTTTTTCCTTACCATCTTTAAGAAGTGGTCTATAGGAAACATCAACGTCTTCAAGAATTTTATCAACTGGTCTGTCAAGAAAAATTATTGTTCCACCATTTTTTAATATATCAATATTTATTTTTCTTTTTATGACTCCACCACCTGTGGAAATTAATATATCATTATATCCCATTAATTCTTTACAAGTTTCTGTTTCGATGTCTCTGAAATATTCTTCTCCATTTTCAAAAAGCTGCATAGTTGTTTTACCTGTTTTCTCTTGAATATATTCATCCATATCAAAGAATTTTATATTTAATTCCTCTGCTAAAATTTTTCCAAAAGTAGTCTTTCCACTCCCAGGCATTCCAATTATAATTATATTATTTTTCATCTTTTTCTCTCCTCTATTATTTATTTAAATTCTTCATTAATATAAGAACTTATCTCTTCACTTATTTCTTCGCTTATAGAAAAATCCTGCCATATCTCTTCAGACTTAATTGCCTGATAAATTAGCATTGTGAGACCTCCATATACACTTTTATTAAGCTCTCTTCCTAGACTTAAGAATTTAGTTTCCTTTGGATTATATACTATATCAATTAATACATTAAAGTTATCTATTACTTTATGACCAACTGGACTAACATCTACATTAGGATACATTCCTACTGGAGTAGTATTTATAATAACATGTCCTTTTATATGTTCAATTTCCTCATAAGTAACACATTCAATTTTATCATCATATTGCTCATCATTTTTATGAGTCCTAGAAACTAAATATATTTTACTTACGCCTTCATCTAATAAGAAAGTAATAATAGCTTTAGCTCCTCCTCCTGTTCCTAATACCATTACGACTTCATCTTTAAGCTTAATATTATTTTTGCTTATTATTTTTCCAAATCCAAAATAATCTGTATTATAACCATATAATTTTTCATTTTTCAGTAAAATGGTATTAATAGCTTTTATTTTTTCTGCTTCTGGTGATATGAAATCCAAGTATTTCATTATCTCTTCTTTATAAGGAATCGTAACATTTACTCCTTTTATCTTAAGTACTTTTAAAGCTTCTGTAAATTTCCCTATATCCTCTTGACATACCACAAAATCTTTATAAGCGCCCTCGATATTTAACAATGAAAAAACTTTTTTGTGAATAATTGGCGAAATGGTGTGTTTTAATGTTCCTCCTAAAATTCCATAGAACTCCATTTAATCCCTCCTATTTTACTTTATATTTTTCTCATATGCCCCTAAGAGCCTAAAGTATAAACTATTTTGCTTAATTAATGATAAAGCTTTTGTTACCTGATCTGAGTATGGCTCTCCTTCAAAATCAACATATAAGAAATATTTCCATGGACCATTTTTCATAGGTCTTGATTCTATCTTAATCATGTTTATATTATTTTCTGCAAAATGACGTAATAGCTTATATAGAGTTCCTGCTTTGTCATCAAGAGAAAATACTACACTCACTTTATCTGCATTAGGATTTTTCTCATTTTCTTTGCTAATAACTACAAATCTTGTAAAATTCTTTGACTGATTATTAATATTTTCTTTTATTACTTCTAAATCATATATACTTGCTACTCTTTTGCTGGCGATAGCTGCTTTTGAGTTATCATTTAAATCATTTATTAACCTAGCACTTGAAGCTGTGCTTTGGAAAGGTATCAATTTCCAATCACTGTGAGTTTTCAAGAAATCTGTACTCTGGCCAAAACCTTGTGGATGTGAATATATTTCTGTTATGCTTTCTAATGTTGTTCCTTTTATCCCCACTAAATTTTGATTTATCTTTATACATACTTCTCCAATTATATAAAATTCATATTGGTATAAGAGATCATACACATCAGAAATAGCACCTGTTGAAGAGTTTTCTATTGGAACTATGCCATAGTCAATTTCTTCATTTTTAACTGCTTCAAAAACTTTTTCGAATTCTTCATAAGCCTTTGCTTCTTTAGTATCTCCAAAATATTTAATCATAGCTTCTTCTGTGAAAGATCCTCTCACACCATAATAGCCAATTCTATCTTTATTTATAAACTCTTTAAGCTTAACTGATTTACCTTCGATAACAATTTTTGTGCTTTTTTTATGTTCAATAGACTTAGCTATTTCCATTATTTTTGTATAAAACTCTCTGGCTTCATCCTCATATTCCTTATTTTTAAGATACCCCAAATTTTTTTTAATAACTTGACTTTCTCTATTTTTATCAAAAATCGGTAAATTATTCTGTTTTTTATATTCTCCTACCTTTATTACTATATCCATTCTTTCTTCAAAAAGTTTTGTTATCTCTTTATCTATTTCATCAATCTTATTTCTATAATCATCTATAGCCGCCATTTCATTTCTCCTTACTTAGGAACAATTAAAAAATATTTAATTTCTTTAATGCACCTTAACTCATTCAAATTAACACTTTGCTTTCTTAATACACTATTTGCGATAAAAAAACTATATATTCATTAACTTAGAATTATAAATTTTTATTACTAAAGCACTAAATCAAGTATTCCAATTGCGGTTACAGCTTCTATTACTGGAACAGCTCTTTGCACGATACAAGGATCATGACGTCCTTCAATAACAAGCTCTGATTCCTTTTTTTCTGCAATATCTATCGTTCTTTGAATTTTTGATATTGATGGTGTTGGCTTTATTCCAACCTTAAACAGTATTGGCATTCCATTAGTTATTCCGCCTGTGATTCCACCATTATTATTAGTGTAAGTTTTTACTCTATCACCGTCATAATAGTATTCATCATTACAATCAGATCCTCTTAATTTGCTCATTTCAAAGCCTTTTCCAAATTCTATTCCCTTAACTGCTGGGACAGAAAACATTAAGTGAGCTAACGTTGATTCAACTGAATCAAAAAACGGATTACCGATTCCCGGATTTATTCCAAGAACAGTACATTCAATAGTTCCACCTACAGAATCTTGTTCTTTCTTCGCTTTCAAAATTGTATCTCTCATTTCTTCTTCTTTTTCTTGGATTAATAAAGGCAATTCCTTTGTTTTTAATTCCCCTAAAAGTTCTCTGCTTAATTCTACATCATAAAAACTCTTATCGTGAATATCTCCAATACTCTTAACATGGGCTCCTATATTAATTCCTTTACTTTCTAATACCTGCTTACATACAGCCCCAGCAAATACTAATGGTGCAGTAATTCTTCCCGAGAAAGATCCACCGCCCCTGTAGTCGTTAAATCCATTATACCTAATGAAACCTGGATAGTCCGCATGACCTGGTCTCATCAAATCTTTAAGTTTTCCATAATCCTTAGAACGCATATCTGAATTTCTAATTACTGCACAAAGGGGAGTACCTGTAGTTTTTCCTTCAAAGAACCCACTCAAAATTTCTGGTGCATCTGCTTCTTTTCTAGCTGTAGATAAATTACTTTTTCCTGGCGCACGTCTTGCCATTTCTTTCATAACCTCTTCAAGATTAATCTCAACGCCTGAAGGAAGCCCATCAATTGTAATTCCAATCCCAACTCCGTGAGATTCGCCAAATATAGAAACCTTTAATTTATTCCCCCACATTCCACTCATCGAACACACCTCCTAAATTCTTAAAATCATCCCAGAATTGCGGGTATGACTTTGAAACACATTCATAATCTTTAAGTATAATAGGTTCTTTACACATAGTTGATGCTATAGCCATAGTCATTGCTATTCTATGATCTTTATGACTCCAAACTTCCACGTTTCCTTTAAGCTCCTTTACCCCTTCAATTATCAATCCTTCTTCTTTTTCAATAATTTTAGCACCTAATTTATTAAGCTCTGAAGTTACTGCTGCTAATCTATCACATTCCTTAATTCTAAGTCTTCCTGCATTTATAATTTCTGTTGTCCCTTCGCTTAATGCTGCAACTAATGAAACTACAGGGATTATATCTGGACATTGAGAACCATCAATTACAGTTGCTTTTAGACCGTCATTTATATTTCCAATCAAACCATTATTTTTACCATTTAATTTCAATCCCATTCTCTCCAATATATCAATTACTTCCTTATCACCTTGAAGAGAATCCAATTTTAAATCATTAAGAACAACATCATTTGAAAGTGCATCAGCACAGAAGAAGAATGCTGCTTGTGAGTAGTCACCTTCAACTCTGTAATCAATACTCTTATAAATTTGATTTCCCTTTATAATAAATTCTTCATAATTGTTGTTTGTAATTTCTACACCAAAGTCTTTAATAGCTCTTAAAGTTAAATCAATATATCCTTTTGATTCCATCTCTGTTGTAATTATAATCTTAGAGTCTCCATCTAAAAGGGGAAGCGTAAATAATAATCCTGTTATAAACTGTGAGCTAATATTCCCTTCCATCTTAAACTCTCCAGCTTTTAATTTTCCTTCAGTCTTTAAATCAAGAATACCTTCTTTATAAGAATACTTAATTCCTTGCTTATCAAAAATTTTGTAATAAGTATCTAGTGGTCTCTTTCCTAAATTTCCTCTTCCAACAAATCTGTTAACGCCCTCAAATAATGCTGCTATAGGTACTAAAAATCTAAGGGTTGATCCTGATTCATTACAATCTATAGTTCTGTCTCTTTTAACTGAATTAGCTTCAATATTTTCCTGACTGTTGATTCCATAAACCTCAAGATAATCTTCTTTTTTGGTTATTTTAGCCCCTAATGCTGACATTGCTTCAATTGTAGCAATAATATCATCAGAATAATCTATATTTGTAACCTTACTAACACCATCTCCAAGAGCTGCGCAAATTACTGCTCTATGTGCCATACTTTTAGATGGCGGTATCTTAACTTCCCCACTTAGTTTTCCAGGATAAATTTTTAAGTTCCCCATGATTTTACCTCGCTTTTTTATTCATTGCTTAAGATATACTCGAAAATAACATATCTGCTTGCTAGCCTATTTTTTCATATACATCATTAACTAAAAAATTCTACATTTGTTTTTTCTAAATATGATTCTCCAATATTTCTTAATAATACTACTTTTAATACATCATCAATATTTTTCTTATCTAATGCTATTGTATCTAAAACTTCCGAGCTATCATCTATTTCAACTTCATAAGGAAGATTGTATTGCACTAGTATCTCTCTTATCTCTTCACTAACGCCTTGATCAGTTAATCCTTTATTTTCTGCAATCTTACTTATTTCATACATTCCTATAGCTACTGCTTCCCCATGTGTAAACTTCTTAAAGTTATAATATGTCTCTATGGCATGACCTAGTGTATGTCCAAAATTTAGCAGCATTCTTTCTCCGGTATCTTTTTCATCATTTTCCACAACGCATTTTTTTATAAAGCAACATTTGTGGATAATTTTTTCTATATTGTTCATAACCTCTTCTTTATTTTTTAAGCTTTTCAAGAAGTAAAAGAATTCCTTATCTTTTATGCATCCGTATTTAATAACCTCTGCCATTCCGTCTCTAAAAAATCTTTCACTTAAAGTTTCAAGTACATTTGGATCTATTAAAACTAATTTAGGGTGATAAAAACTTCCTACTAAATTTTTACCTCTTTCTAAGTCTACAGCAACCTTTCCACCTACGCTGCTATCAACTTGAGCAAGCAATGAAGTTGGTATTTGAACGAAATCAACACCTCTTAAGAAAGTTGATGCAGCAAATCCTCCAAGATCTCCAATTACTCCTCCACCTAAAGTTATAATTAAGTCACTTCTTGTAATTTTAAAGTCTAATAGTTCATTATATATCAAAGGAAGGGTACTAAACGCTTTAGTTTCCTCACCTGGTTCTAGTTCCATTAGCTTAACATCATATCCTAAGTTAATTAAACATGATTTTATCCTATCTCCATAATGAGAACCTACATTTTTATCAGTTAGTATAAATATCTTTTTACCTTTAAAAACTTTTTGGATTTCCAGATTTACTTCATCAATTAATCCTTTTTTAATTATGATTGGATAACTTCTTTCACCAAGTTCAACAACTAAATCTTCCATTTATAAACACTCCTCTTTTACTTAAACAGTTAGAATCATGACTAAGATTACGTTATAACTATTTTCTATTTTTTAGATACTTGTAATGAGTAATTGTTAATGCCGACTGTTCCTTAATTTAATAAATTTATATTTCTCTTCCAACAGCCGCTGCAATAACTTTTAACTCTTCCATAAGTTTTGCAAACTTACTTGGCTTTATTGATTGTGGACCATCACATAATGCATTTTCTGGATCATTATGAACTTCAATAATAAGTCCATCTGCTCCAACTGCAACCGCTGCTTTTGCTAGAGGTTCAACCATCCAGTACTTTCCTGCAGAATGACTTGGATCAATTACTATAGGTAAGTGACTTAATTTTTTAACAGCAGGTACTGCACTTAAGTCTAAAGTATTTCTTGTGTAGTTTTCAAATGTTCTTATTCCTCTTTCGCACAGAATTACATTTTCATTACCACCAGCCATAATATATTCAGCGGACATTAACCATTCCTCTATAGTTGCTGATAAACCTCTTTTTAATAATATCGGCTTGTTAGTTTTTCCAAGTTCCTTTAGCAAATCAAAGTTTTGCATATTTCTAGCACCAACTTGAATTACATCTACATTTTCAACAAACGTTTCTATATCATATGGAGACATAAGCTCTGTAACTATTGGCAATCCTGTATTTGATCTTGCTTTCTTTAGCAGCTCTAATCCTTCATATTTCATTCCCTGGAACGCATATGGTGAAGTTCTTGGCTTAAATGCTCCGCCTCTTAAGAAATTTGCCCCAATTGCTTTAACTTCTTTTGCTATTTCATTGATTTGTTCTTCGCTTTCAACAGAACATGGACCTGCAATCATTGCTATTTTCTTTCCACCAATTTTAGCTCCATTAATATCTACTATTGTATCTTCTGGATGAAACATTCTATTTGCTTTTTTGAAAGGTTCTTGAACTTTCATAACTCTTTCAACTATTCCATTAGCTGCAACAATCGAAGGATCTATTGCACTTGTATCCCCAACTAATCCTAAGATGCTAACATCTGATCCAACAACTAGACTTACTGAAACTCCCTTTGCTTCTAGTTGTTTTGTCAATCTTTCTATTTCTTCCTGCTTTGCTTTTTGCTTTAATATTACTACCATTGTTATTGCCCCCTTGCATGTATTTGATTATTTGCGAAAAAAAAATGGAACTCATGTATAATGAGTTCCATAAAATATCAATACTGATATATATTACAAACTTATATAAAATATAAAAAACTCATTAAAAAGGTACTTTTCAGTTTTTTGCAAAATAAATAGCCAGCGCTAAAATAAAAGCCCCAGAATGTAAAATAAAAAAAGCTATAAAATTTTTGCATAACTGATTTTACAATATCCTTTTCCATGATTTTCTCCATTTCTAAATTTAATAATTATTTTCACGAACATTAATTACAGTATTTACATTTAAAATTAATCTTTTTATCATTATAACAAACTATAGTTAATTGTCAATATAAATTAACACTTTTCAAATAAATGTTGTATTTCGTAATTAAATAATTAAATATATTGTACTTTTATTAATATTAACTGAATAATTAATATATATTTTTTTCACCTTATTATTTTAGTTTTACAGCATTTATTCTAAAAATCTAGTTATAAAACTCCTATATAGATATATTAGTTGGTTAAATCCTTATAAAAAAACACCTAAATACTAGATGCTTTTTTAGTTAAACGCTAATTATAATTGCTTAATGGATTGTTTGCCCTTAGGAAGAATCTTAATAGAAACTAGCAAAGAAATTACCATAATTGAGAAACCAACCAGATACATTGCAGTATATCCAAAATTTCTTTGGATTGTACTAAACATATGTGGATATACAAAGTTAGCTCCTGCTGATCCCAGCACGCTAACAAATGAATATGTACCAGCAACTAGTTCGTCATCAACTACTTCTCTTATATATTTAAATAAAAATGTTAAATAACAACCATACATTATACCATGTAATTGATCCCCTAAAACAACTAAAGGTATTGAACCTGTTGAAAATAGAAGTATTCTAGTAGTTCCTATAAGAAATGCTATTATTAAATATTTCTTAGGCTTTTTATCCTTTAGATACTTTCCTACAAGCATGAATGATATAAATTCAACACATACTCTTGAAAATATTGATTTACTATATATAGAGTTAGCTAGATCCGCATTCCCCGTTATTTCAATTAAATATGTTGAATATGCAAATTCTATTGCGGTATACGTTCCTATGATTAAGATATTAATTATTCCGAGAATTACTGAATTTTTATTTTTAAATACAGCAATTAATTTTCCCCTATTTGGATTTCCATCTGCTTCAATATTCTTAAACTTCATAGCTATTAATAATATAACTATACATGACATTATGATTCCTATTATATGCATAGTTTTAAATCCATATTTTAAAATTATAGTTCCACTTAATAAAACTACGCACCCAAATCCTATGGATCCCCATTTTCTTATTTCTGAATACTCTACATTTTTTCTAACTGCTATTTCCTCAACATATACTTCATATACATTTCCAATTGTTTGTACTATAATTCCATAAAGGGCTGCATAAAAATATATGATGGTCTTGTTAACAGACATTAAAAATACTATCATTCCAATAAGTGCGCATAAATGTATGATAATAAATCTTTTTTTGTTTTTTCTCATCGAAAATTTACTTACTAAAAATTGCTGGGAAAGAATTGCAAATAATGCTCCTATAGATACTACAGTTCCAACTTGACTTAATGATAATCCAACTACTTGATTCAAATATGGCACATAAAAAGTAGTCACTATACTCGTTACTCCATAATTTATATAAGTAGTCAGGGAATAATAAAACTTTTCTTTGCTTTTCATATAATGCTCCAATCCTAATGAATTAAATATTTCTCCTATTCACCTCTATTATTAAATTTATATATTAAATTATACTCAGTTAAGAAAAAGTTTCCATAACATTAGCAATTTTGTAAAAATAATTATTTAGGTTTCATGAAAAATATTTTTAAAACTCGTTTATTCAATACATATTAGATAAAATACTTAGACATATAAAACCACCCTTTTATTTCTCTAAGTAAAAGAGTGGTTTTATCATAATTTTAAATTTCCTATCCTATACTATAATATAGGAGATACCAATCTAATTAAGGACTCTTTAATTTTGAGAGACAAACTCCTACCATCGTATATTTCTCTAGTTATCTCTTCTGAGCACTCCATGTCCTTTATAAACTGCTTTTCTCCATCCTTTGCAATTCTATCGTCATAAATAAATGCATTAACTTCAAAGTTGAGCTTAAAACTTCTAATGTCTAAATTAGCTGTTCCTATGCTCATTACTAACCCATCAGCTACTATGGTTTTTGCATGAATAAATCCATTTTGATAACTATATATTTTAACACCAGCTTCTAATAATTCTCCCACATAAGAACTTGCTGCCCACTGCATAAAGAAATGATCTGGTTTTCCCGGTATTATAATCCGTACATCTACTCCTGATAATGCAGAGATTTTTAATGATTCCAATATTGGCGAATCAAGGACTAAATATGGAGTTTCCAAATACAAATTATTCTTAGCATTATTAATTAATTTTAAATAAGCATTTCTTATATATTCTTCCTTGTGATCCGGGCCACTAGTTACAATCTGTATTCCAACATCCCCTAAGTCTTTCTTAAATTCTTTTGCATATTTATTATAATCAATTATTTTTTCACCAGATGCATGGCACCAATCCAGTAAAAATCTTTCATTTAATGCATTAACTGCTTCTCCTTCTATTCTTACATGGGTATCTCTCCAAAAACCAACTTCGGGATCCTCACTTATATACTCTTTTCCAACATTAAAACCTCCAACATAGCCGTACTGACCATCAATAACAACTATTTTTCTGTGATTTCTATAATTTATACGAGTGTTTATATGTGGTAAAATTCCTGGAAAAAACAGTGAAAACTTCCCACCTGCATTCAAGTATTCCCTAAGAACTTTTTTTCTTAGCTTGCGTGATCCCATACTATCTAATAACAATCTAACCTCTAATCCACTTTTAACTTTCTTAGTTAGTTCATCAAGTATCTGTTTCCCAATAGTATCTCCTCTAAATATATAATATTCAACATGAATAAACTTTTTAGCATTTTTTATGTCTTCAATTAACTGACTAAATTTTTCTTTTCCATTTACATATACATCAATTTTATTATTAGTAGTATATTTTACGCCAGAATTATTAAAATTTAGCCTCCTTAAATCAGCAAATTTTTCTCCGCCATCATGGCCGTGTCTATTGGATTTATATGTATCGTTTAAGTTCTTTCTCTTCTTTTCATCAAACTTTATTTTTTCTTTAAAAATCTTTTGCCTACTTAGATTTTGACCAAACATGATGTAAATCACAAATCCAAGGCCAGGTAAAATCATTAATATTAAGATCCATGCCCATGTTGTTGTAGGATCTTTTCTTTCTATAAACACTAATGATAAAGAAAAAAGTATATTTAAAACTAAAGTTATAACTGTTAAGCCTAAAAGTATGTTCATTGATTCACATCCCTATATTAAACTCTTTCCTATTCTAATATTGTATCATAATAACTTATTCTAAAAAAAATATTATTTGCTTTTTTTGAGATAATATTACTTATAGTAAAAATTAATTTCATTTTTGATTAGGAAAACTACTACTAATATTATTCCAAATATTGCATAAACAATAAGTGGTAATAATTTTTTACTATTAAACACATATATATAAGTCAACTTCTTGACTTTTTTTGATTTCTTAATATATAATATTATTAAAATTTTATATTGTGCGATGAATAGGAGTATTAGTAATAATTATATCTTAAAGAGAGCTGTTGTTTGGTGTAAAATAGTGTTATATTATTATGAACTTGCCTAGGAGCTTACTTGTTAAAAGCAAGTACGGTAGACCCGTTAAAATAATAAGTGAGAAGGATAAATTTGTTTTTTTATCTCTTCTAATTAAGAGTGGTACCACGGAAATTATGCTTTCGTCTCTTTGTTTTAGAGATGAGAGCTTTTTTTAATTTATCCATTATCAGTGCATAGATCTAATATTTTAATTAAAATTTTGTTTTAATAACATATTTTTCAATTATTATAAGCATTTTTCTTTTATATGCATTATATTGTGCATTTTACATTAAAATTATAGGAGGCTATATCATGGCAAATTACGGAACAAAAATTGATGAAAAGTGGCAAAAATTTTGGGAGGAGAATGAGGTTTATAAATTTAATCCTGAAAATTCAGGTAAAAAACTCTATACATTAGAAATGTTTTCTTATCCATCAGGCGCTCAATTACATGCTGGTCACTGGTTTAACTATGGTCCAACAGATTCATGGGCAAGACTTAAGAGAATGCAAGGATATAATGTATTTCAACCAATGGGATTTGATGCCTTTGGATTACCTGCTGAAAATTATGCTATAAAAACTGGGATTCATCCTCAAGATTCTACTTTAAAGAATATTGAGACAATGGAAAAACAATTGAAATCTATGGGTGCTATGTTTAACTGGGAAAACGAAGTTGTTACTTGTCTTCCTGATTATTATAAATGGACTCAATGGCTATTTTTGAAACTTTACGAGAAAGGTCTAGCTTACAGAAAAAAAGCACCTGTAAATTGGTGTCCATCTTGTAATACAGTATTAGCTAATGAACAAGTTGTTGATGGTGTTTGTGAAAGATGCAGTACTGAAGTTAAGAAGAAAGATCTTACACAATGGTTCTTTAAAATAACTGATTACGGCGATGAATTACTTGATAAATTAGATGGATTAGATTGGCCTGAAAAAACTAAATCTATGCAAAAGCACTGGATTGGAAGATCTTACGGTGCAGAGGTTACTTTCAAAGTCAAGGATTCAGATTTAAAATTCGATGTATTTACTACAAGAGTTGATACTTTAAACGGTGTTACTTATGTAGTTTTAGCTCCTGAAAACAACCTAGTTGATGAGCTAACTCTTCCAGAGTATAAGGCTGCTGTTGAAGAATATAAAGAAGCTGCTGCGAAGCAATCTGAAATCGAAAGACAATCAGTTTCAAAAGAAAAGACAGGAGTATTCACAGGATCTTATGCTATAAATCCTATTAATGGAAAAGTAGTCCCTATTTGGATTTCTGATTATGTATTGGCTACTTATGGTACAGGATGTGTTATGGCAGTTCCTGCTCATGATGAAAGAGATTTTGCTTTTGCAACAAAATTCAATTTACCAATCGAAAGAGTTATAACAGATAAAGAAAATACTAATCCAGACCTTCCATATTGCGAATATGGAGTACTTGTTAATTCAGGAAAATTCGATGGATTAACAACTGATGAAGCTAAAAAGAAAATCGTTGAAGAATTAGAAAAAGATGAATTAGGAGCAATGAAGAAAAACTTCAGATTAAGAGACTGGCTAGTTTCAAGACAAAGATATTGGGGTGCTCCAATTCCTGTTATATACTGTGATGATTGTGGAATAGTTCCAGTACCTGAAAAGGATCTTCCAGTGAAACTTCCTTACAATGTTGAATTTACACCAGATGGTAAATCACCATTAGGTAAATGTGAGGATTTTGTAAATGCAACTTGTCCTCATTGTGGGAAGCCTGCAAAGAGAGAAGCTGATACTTTAGACACTTTTGTATGTTCATCTTTTTACTATTTAAGATATGTAGACAATAAAAACGATGATGCACCTTTTGATTCTGAAAAAGTCAACAAAATGCTTCCTGTAGACAAATATGTTGGTGGACCAGAACATGCTTGCATGCATTTATTATATGCTAGATTCATAACAAAAGCTTTAAGAGATATGGGATATTTAAACTTTGACGAACCATTCTTAAGCTTAACTCACCAAGGATTGATCTTAGGACCAGATGGACTTAAAATGAGTAAATCAAAAGGAAATACTATTTCTCCTGATGATTATATTAAAGAATATGGCGCTGACGTATTTAGAATGTACTTAATGTTTGGATTTGGTTATACTGAAGGTGGAGCTTGGAGCGACGACGGAATAAAATCTGTTGGAAAATTCGTGGATAGAATTGAAAGAATCCTTGAAAATTGCAGAAATATAATAAATTCAAATGAGAGCACTAAGGATTCTATTGATTCAGCTGAAAAAGAATTAAACTTCTGGAAACATAATACTATTAAAGGTGTTACTGAAGACGGAGATAAAATGCAATTTAACACTGCGATAGCAAGACTTATGGAGCTTACAAATGCTCTTAATAAGTACACTCAAGAAAATATTAAAAACGCAAACTTCTTAAAAGAAACTATAGTTGATTTCATAAAACTACTTGCACCATTTGCTCCTCACTTTGCTGAAGAGCAATGGAGCTTACTTGGAAATAATTCAACAATCTTTAATGAAAAATGGCCAGAATTTAATCCTGCTGCTTTAGTTAAAGACGAAGTCGAAATTGCAATCCAAATAAATGGTAAAATAAAAGCTAAAATCATGGTAGCTTCTAATTTAGATGAAGAAGGTATAAAAGCTGCTTCATTAGAAAATGAGACTATTAAAGAAAATACTGAAGGTAAAACTATAGTTAAAGTGATTGTAATTAAAGGAAGACTTGTTAATATAGTTGTAAAATAAAAAAGTGGCCACTTGGCCACTTTTTTATTAGTTATAGATATTCAACTTTAAAGGAGAGTGTAAAATAGTCTGTGTAAACTTCATTAGAATGATATAATAAATTATCAAATGAAGGGAGCACAGG
>NZ_JAKJJX010000043.1:0-37605 GCF_022320765.1 Clostridium sp. YIM B02569
TTTTGTTGTTATCTGTCGTTTCTGACAGCTTACTCAGTATATCACCGCTTTCGAAGCTTGTCAACAACTTTTTAAAAAAAACTTTTTGAACTCATTTTTCAGTAGTTCTATTAGCTTTAAGTTATTAATTTTGCATCTCTTAGCGAGGATTTTATCATATCATCACCATTCGACATTGTCAACAACTTTCCTAGAAAATCTTTTTCCTTTTAAGTTGTTTTGTTTATGTCTCTTAGCGACGTGTTTTATCTTAACACATAGCCCCTTAGCCATTCCAACAAAAATCATTGTTTATATAATTTAAACTTTAAAACCTCCACTAGCCTCCATCTTCCTTCTACTTTCTACTATTGATACACTAGGCATAGTTACCTATTTCTTACTTAGTAAATAGGTATATGGTCCTACATTTAACACCACATTCATATAATTATATATAATTTTATGCTACATAAGTTTACTTATGCTTTTATTAGATTTTCTTCCCCCAACCTCAATAAATTAGTTTAATTAATGTAAATAGAAACTGCCAAACAGTATACATAGAAATTATTTTCTAAAGTATACTGTTTAGCAATTTCCTATCAGCCTTAATATTTTATTTATATTTAATATTATTTCATCCATTTACTCTTTAGAAAATAATTTAGAAAGGTCAAATCATTTGTTAATTCTGGATGAAAGGATGTAACTATAATATTATCCTGTCTAGCAGCCACTATCTTGTCGTCTACCTTACATAATATTCTTACATTATCTTTTACCTCTGTTATGTATGGAGCTCTAATAAAGACGAGTTCCATCTCATCCTTTGATATTTTTTCTATTACTTTATGAGTCTTAAAACTATCTATTTGAGTTCCAAATGCATTTCTTTTCACTTTTATATCCATAAGTTGAAGATATTTTTCTTCTTGACCCTCTACTTCATTTGCTAGTAGTATCATACCTGCACATGTTCCCCATGTAGGGAGTCCACTTTCTATTTTTTCTTTTAATGATTTTATTAATCCTGTTATCTTAAGAAGTTTGCCAATAGTAGTACTTTCTCCACCTGGAAGTATTATGGCATCAATATCATCTAAATCTTTTTCCTTTTTCACTTCAACACCAGTATGTCCTAATGCCTTTATTTGATTTAAATGTTCAATAACCCCACCTTGAAATGATAAAACCCCAACCTTCATTTTACCATCCTCTTTCAGCATACTTTGTAGCTACTTCAGTTGAATTTATACCACTCATAGCACCACCTAAATCTTCTGAAACTTCTGCTAATTTTTCAGGATTATTATAATATGTGGTTGCAAGAACTATTGCTCTAGCTCTTTTTTCTGGATTATCAGATTTAAATATACCCGATCCTACAAATACACCTTCACTGCCTAATTGCATCATAAGTGCAGCATCTGCTGGTGTTGCAATTCCACCTGCTGCAAAATTAACTACTGGAAGCTTACCATTTTCCCACACATATTTAACTAATTCATATGGTGCTCCATAATTTTTTACTATAGTCATAAGTTCTTCTTTTGATGCTTTTTGTATCTCTTTAATTTGATCATTCATTGTTCTCATATGGGTAACAGCATTTACTACATCTCCAGTTCCTGCTTCTCCCTTGGTTCTTATCATCGATGCGCCTTCACCTATTCTTCTTAATGCCTCACCAATATTAGTTGCACCACATACAAACGGGACACTAAAATCTTCTTTATTTATATGGTATTTATCATCTGCTGGTGTAAGCACCTCACTTTCATCTATAAAGTCAATATTTAATGCTTCCAAAATTTGTGCTTCTACAAAATGTCCTATTCTAACTTTAGCCATGACAGGAATTGAGACCGCCTCTTGTATTTCCCTTATCATTTTAGGATCCGACATTCTAGCTACTCCACCTTCCTTTCTTATGTCGGAAGGAACTCTTTCAAGCGCCATTACCGCACATGCCCCAGCTTTCTCTGCTATTATAGCTTCATCTTTATTAGTTACATCCATAATAACTCCACCTTTTAACATTTGAGCAAGATTTCTATTTATTGTCCCTCTTTCCATAATACATAAATCCCCCTTTTTTCTAAGTTACTCATATAATAAAATATGTATGGATACAAACGCAAATGTATCCATACAATAATGCTTAACTTAATTAGCTAATTTAAAATATAAGAATATAGTATTATGATGAAACAATAATCCGGAATTTGTTAATAAATAAGAATTAATGGCTAAAATACATAGACTAGGCTTCTAAAAATACCTTCAAAATAAGAATATTTTCAGAAATCAATCTAAAATTTTCTTCATATTAAATTTATAACTTTCTACTCACAAATATTTATATATCTCTTAAACTTACCTTTGCATACATATGATTTATCAACTATTTTAAAACCCGCATCAATAATACAATCATCCATCTCTTCAAATGTAACTATGACTAATCTAGTACTTATTCTGCGTGCACTTCTAATTAGAGATGTTTGTTCTTCTATGGTAGTTGGAGTAAACAGTCCATATGGTAAATCTATGATAGCAGTATCATATTTCTCTTCAATCTCATTCATATCTCCGTTAGTCACTACATTCTCATATCCGTAAAACTCCAAGTTCTTCTTGGCATTTTCTGCGATACTTTTATTAATCTCACATCCTACAACATCAATTCCCATTGAAAGCGCTTCAAGAATAACTGTTCCTACTCCACAACATGGGTCTATTAATTTGTATTCTAGATTGTTTTTAACTGCTATATTAACTAGTGCTCTAGCTACCCTAACGCTTAAAGAATTTGAATATGAATGCGGCTTATTATCATGAATATGCCACTTATAATCGTTTTTCTCGTACATTCCAAATATCCATTTTCCACAAATTCGTGTAACTCCAAGTATAACTTTAGGATTGTGAATTTCAGGCTCTCCTGTTATTACAAATCCTATCTGGCTAAGACTTCTAAGACGTTCTTCATAATCTATATCACTATATTCTGTTCTTAAGTAACAGACCTTAAACTCGTCATAAGCTAGCTTATCTTTTATGATGTTGTCTATTATTTGTTCTAAAGAATCTTCTTCATATACTACTGAAATCATTTCTTTTATAAACGGACTCCTTGATGCACTAATATAAAAATCTGAAAACAAATACTTCTCACTTGGTGTTTTACCAAAAAGACATTTCATCTCTAACTTACATAAATCTTCTTCAAATACAGGATACTTAATATAGTAAAAATACTTTTTATAATTATTGCAATTTAATTTTATTATTTTTTTATTCAACCAATTCACCATCTTCACTTTAAATATAATCTAAGTATTAATATTATTCTTTTCAACAATAACTGTCTATATATATCAATAAATCAACCTTCTTACTTATTTAATATTATTTATAAATCACAATCTTACTCTGCTATTATTCAAAAATTAGAATCATCCTTAAATCGAGAATATTTTTGAAAACACTCACACTTTTTAAACCTATAACTTTACTCAACATAACATTATTTTTGATTAATTTATAAATCATGATAACGTTTTTATAATTATTTTATTATTTTTTATATAAAATATTAAATATCAATCTTGTAATAATTACTCCTATATGTTATTATATCAACAATATATACGATAACTTTATAGCATTTTATCAAAGTATCATAAAATTAATTATTATTTTAATATTATTTTTTAAAGTTAAAAGGGGGATAAATATATGAAAAAAAGTTTACTATCAGGAATCTTAGCCTCTGCTATGGCTATTACTCTTCTTGCTGGTTGTAGCGGGAATTCAGCTGGAGGTGGAAATAACGGAGATACCATCAAAATCGGTGCTATTGGACCATTATCTGGTGCTGCATCTACTTATGGAGTTTCAGTAAAAGAAGGTGCTCAATTATTAGAAAAAGAAGTTAACGATGCAGGCGGAATCAATGGAAAAAAAATTAAATTTGTTTTTGAAGATGATCAAGCTGATCCAAACTCATCAATGCAAGCTTTCAATAAACTTGTTGATGATGAAAAGGTAAGCGCAATTTTAGGACCTGTTACATCAGGTGCAACACTTGCAGTAGCACCAAATGCTACATCAAAACAAATTCCAATGATTACTCCAACAGCTACAGAACCAACAATAACTAAAGTTGGTGGAGATTATATGTTTAGAGGCTGTTTTGTAGATTCATTCCAAGGAGAGGTTCTTGCAAAATATGCTAGTGAAAAATTAGGAAAGAAAACAGCTGCAGTTTTATATAACTCTGGATCAGATTATTCAAAAGGAATAGCCGATAGCTTTAAATCAAAATTTGAAAGTGCTGGTGGACAAGTTGGTGAATTCTTAACTTATAATGATAAAGATACTGACTTTAAGGCTCAATTAACAAAAATTAAGAGCTTAAATCCAGATATAATCGTATTACCTGATTACTATAATGTTGTTGGCCTTATTGCTAAACAAGCTAGAGATATGGGAATAACTTCTCAATTCCTTGGTGGAGACGGATGGGAGTCAGAAGAATTAGCTAAAATTGGTGGAAAAGCTGTAGATGGTGCATTATATATCAATCACTACTACTCTGGAGACTCAGATGAAAATGTAAAGAAATTTGTTGAATCATATAAAAAGGAATATAACAAAGAACCAGATTCTTTCGCTGCTCTTTCATATGACACATCTAAAATATTAGTTAAAGCAATAGAAAAGGCTGGAAAGACAGACGGTGCTGCTATTAAAGATGCTTTGGCTTCAATGGAAATGAACAGTGTTACTGGAAACATCAAATTTGGTAGTGATAGAAGCGCTATAAAGAGTGCTGCTATTATTAAAGTTGATGGAGATAAAAAAGTTTTAGCTGATAAAGTTAATCCTTAATCATTAAAAAAGGGAGGAATATACAATGGAATTTTTACAACAAATCATTAACGGTTTAGCGTTAGGTAGCGTATATGCCCTCCTAGCATTAGGATATACAATGGTATATGGAATAATACAGTTAATAAATTTTGCTCATGGTGAGATTTATATGATAGGAGCCTTTTCAGGCTTCTATTGTGCTTCAACATTAAAATTGCCATTAATTCCAACATTATTAGTTGCTATGGCAGTTTCAGCATTATCTGGAATAATTATAGAGAAAATTGCTTATAAGCCTTTAAGAAATTCTCCAAGAATTGCTTTGCTTATTACAGCTATTGGTGTTTCTTTATTCCTACAGAATGCTATGAGATTATTAGTTGGATCTAATCCAAAACCATTTCCGGATTTAATTAATGCTGGGAGTATTAATATAGGAACTATTCAAATTGATATAAAGACAATATTAATGTTTGGAGTTTCTGCTTTTCTAGTTGTTTTACTACAATTTATTGTTTATAAAACTAAAGTTGGAAAAGCCATGAGAGCCTCTTCTCAAGATATGGAAGCAGCTTCTCTTATGGGGATAAATGTTAATAATACTATTTCCCTTACTTTTGCAATAGGTTCAGCCTTAGCTGGTATAGCTGGAGTTTTAGTTGCAATATCTTACCCTAGTATCACTCCTTATATGGGAGCTATGCCTGGACTTAAAGCTTTTGTTGCTGCAGTACTTGGTGGAATTGGAAGTATACCTGGAGCCCTTGTTGGTGGAATTGCTATAGGATTACTTGAAACTTTTGCTAAAGCTTATATTTCAACTAACTTCTCAGATGCAATAGTATTTGCGATTTTAATTATAATACTTTTAATTAAGCCTTCTGGTCTATTAGGTAAAAAGACCAATGTGAAAGTGTAGGTGTTAATTATGAAGAATTTATTTAATAAAAAAAATATTTGTATAATTGTTGGAGTTTTAATAACATATGGAGTACTATTTGGCTTAATAAGTGCAAAGGTTATTAATTCATATTACAAAGGAATCATTACTTTCGCTTTAATAAATGTTATTTTAGCCGTATCCCTAAATTTAATTGTTGGATTTACTGGTCAATTATGTTTAGGACATGCTGGATTTATGTCCATAGGTGCATATGTATCAGCTATAATAACACAAAAAGCGCATATGCCGTTTGTTGCTTCAATACTTATTGGTGCTGTGGTTGCATGTATATTAGCGGCATTAGTTGGATATCCTACACTGAAGCTTACAGGTGACTATTTTGCAATAACAACCTTAGCCTTTTGCCAAATTATCCAAATAGTAATTATGAATATTGATACAGTTGGTGGCGCACGTGGACTTACCGGCATCCCAACAAAAACAACTTTTACAGTTGCTTTCATATTCATGATAGCTAGTATAGTCATAATAAAAAATATAATTAACTCGTCCCAGGGTAGAGCAATGCTTTCTATTCGTGAAAATGAAATAGCCGCTGAATCTATGGGAATCAATGCATTAAAATACAAAATGATGGCATTTGTTATAGCTGCCTTTTTTGCAGGGCTTGCTGGTGGACTTTATGCTCACTATTCTGGATATATAAAACCAGATCTTTTCGATTTTAACAAATCAATTGACTATCTAACTTTTGTTGTATTTGGTGGTATGGGATCTTTGTCTGGATCAATTATTTCAGCTATAATGCTGACTTTCTTACCAGAGCTTTTGAGAAGTATGGGCGATTTCAGAATGGTTATATATCCATTAGCTTTAATACTACTTATGATATTCAGACCTGAAGGATTATTCGGAGATAAAGAAATTTCTCTTAAAATCTTTGGTAAATTAATACCAAGGAAAAAATCAGATGATAGAGAGGAGGCTTAATTCAATGCTAGAAGTTCAAAATTTATCAATTGTATTCGGTGGATTAAAGGCAGTGTCAGATTTTAATCTAACAATAAATGAAAAAGAAATTGTCGGGCTTATTGGACCTAATGGCGCTGGTAAGACTACTGTATTTAACATGTTAACTGGTGTTTATACTCCAACTGAAGGTACTATATCTTATCTTGGAGAAAAGATTCAGGGTCTTAAACCCTATAATATTACACAAAAGAAAATAGCCAGAACTTTTCAAAATATACGTCTATTTTCTCATCTTTCTGTTCTTGATAATGTTAAAGTAAGTTTTAACTATAGAATAAATTATTCTATATTTGATTCCATCTTTAGAACTCCTAAATTTAGGAAAACAGAAGCTGAAATTATAGATAAAAGTATTGAACTATTAAAAGTCTTTTCTCTCGATGGAAAAAAAGATGAGTTAGCTAGCAATCTCCCTTATGGCGAACAAAGAAAACTTGAGATAGTAAGAGCCTTAGCTGCAAAGCCATCTCTTCTATTATTAGATGAACCTGCTGCTGGTATGAATCCTCAGGAAACTGTAGAACTTACCAAGCTTATAGATTGGATTAAAGATAAGTTTAATATATCAATTCTTTTAATTGAGCATGATATGAAACTTGTTATGGGAATCTGTGATAAAATAGCAGTCCTTGATTACGGAAAAAAGATTGCTGAAGGCACTCCAGAAGAAATAAAAAATAATCCTAAGGTAATTGAAGCTTATCTAGGAGAGGGGGCTTAAAAATGCTAAAGGTAGAAAATATTAATCTATATTATGGTGTAATTCATGCACTAAGGGACATTTCCCTTGAAGTAAAACAGGGTGAAATAGTGACATTAATAGGCGCTAACGGTGCTGGCAAAACTTCTACTCTTAGAGCTATATCAGGCCTTGAACCAATAAAATCTGGTACGGTGACTTTTAAGGGCTCTGAATTAAACAAGGTTGCAGCTAATAAAATAGTTTCTCTAGGTCTTTCCCATGTACCAGAAGGAAGAAGAGTTTTTCCTCAGCTATCGGTCTTAGAAAATCTAGAATTAGGTGCTTATTTAAGAAACGATAAAACAGAAATCAAAAAAGACATGGAAATGGTATTTGCTAAGTTTCCAAGACTTAAAGAAAGAATAAAGCAACAAGCTGGTACTCTTTCTGGTGGTGAACAGCAAATGCTTGCAATCGGAAGAGCTCTTATGAACAGACCTGAAATGCTTATATTAGATGAGCCTTCAATGGGACTTGCGCCTCTTGTGGTTAAAGATATTTTTGATACAATTGTTGAAATTAATAAATCAGGAACAACTATACTTTTAGTTGAACAAAATGCAAATATGGCCCTTGCCATTGCACATAGAGCTTATGTTCTTGAAACTGGTAATATAGTAAAATCCGGTGATGCGCAAGTTCTTCTTAATGATGAAAGTATTAAGAGTGCATATCTTGGTGAGTAAATAATTTAAGGTATACGAAAGAAAATAACAAGTCTATCTCGAGATAGACTTGTTATTTTTTTAGTGTACCTTAATTAATAGGTTTTATTGTATATCCCTTTTTCTCTAGAAGTTTAAGTAAGCTATCTTCCCCAAAATAATGAAGATATCCGACTGCAACCATATATTTTTTATTACTTTTAGATAAGTCTTCAATTTTGTCCGCCATCTTTACATTTCTATCTACAAGTATCTTTTTGTAAGTTTCTTTATTTTCTTGTTGCATCTTTATAGCGCTCTCCCCAACGCTATAATCTCCGTTTTTATAGCCATTAAAAAGTTCATTTTCATACTTCTTCTCTTCTTCTAAGCTATTTCTATTATATTTATCTATATAATTTTTCAAACTATCCATGTTACAGCTTGCAGCATCCATTTGTTCTTTTATACTTTCAAGACTAACAACTTCTTTGTTTAATTCTTTATATTTTTGTTGTAGTAATAGATCAAACATAGGACCTGTAAAACCATTTAAAGTACAACCTTGATTGTTCAAAGCAAGTATTAATCCATTAGAATTTAACTTTTTAACATCATCATATGTTAGTTTATGATCAATGAGAATATTATAAAGTATTTTTTCTTCATCTCCTGTTAGAAAATCTCTTATTTCACCATTATTTAAATATATATTATTAAGCATGTAATCTTGTAGCTCTTTTATGTTTTCCTTATCGGTTAAATCAACCTCTGTTGCAAGTCCATCTGTATTTTTAATGATTTCATTTATATTATTATTAAAGAAATTTATATCTTTTGGTGCTGGATGCATTGTTCCAACAAGATAAATTGAATTATCTCCATTAGTAGCCTCCCAAATAAAACCTTTGGTTGGTTCACTTAACACTCCATTATCATTAGCAAAAGCACTACAGGGTGTCAACAGAATTGTTAGTATTGCAAAAATTGATGTTATTATTTTCATGTTTATTCTTTTCATTTCTTTACTTCTCCTCATTTCTATAAATTATGTATTCCTTTAATCTAATTTTTTCTTTCCATATACATAAGCAAAAATTCCAGTTCCAATTATTATCCATATTAAAATTACTGAAATGTTATAGGCAAAGTTTATATTTATAGCCTCATTATAGAAAATTCTATTTAGTAATACATCCATATTATAACTTGGTAAAAGTTTAGCTATCTCTTGAAAGATATTATTATATCTTGAGAAGGATGGTATTAGCGAAATGAGCAAAAAGAGTGGCGTTCCTATAGTTCCTGTACTCATTTGATTTTCTGCTATAAGTCCTATTGCTGCTCCAAATTCTATCATAGATACAGTTGCTAAGGTTGTTATTAGAATAAATTGTCCTAAGCATGATATTTCCATTCCAATAATAAAAAACATTAATATATTTGTTACAATTGAAATTAAAAATGCTATAATGGCTTTTCCACTTAAAAATTCTAATGGTGAAACTCCCGCCAACATTAATGTTCTTAATGTGTTTTTTTCCTTTTCCTCAGCTATCAACATTGCTATTAAAGTACCTGATATCATTGTAAAATTTATATTTAACAAGTGATTAAAAACAGCCATTTTTATCTCCTGTGAATCACTAAAAGCGTTTGAATATACAAAACAGAATATTAAAGGAATTGTACATAAAACCAAAACATTTATATTTTTTGATAAGTTCTTAACTTCTTTTTTAGTTAATGCACTCACCCTTCTTATTGAAAAAGTCATTATAATTCCCTCCCTGTTAAATGCAAAAATATTTCTTCTAAACTTGGTTCCGACGAATGTATTGATAGTACTCGTCCATTCTTCATCCAAGATTGAATATTCTCTGCACCTTCTTTATTGTTCTTTATAGTAATTAATTTATCTTCATCTTTTAATTTAATCTTTATTTCATCATTCGCATACTTTAATTTTAATTCTTCTGGTCTCCCTATTTCAACAATCTCTCCTTGATTTATAAATGCAACTCTATCACAAAGCTTATCAGCTTCCTCCATATTATGTGTAGTTAAAAATATAGTAGCTCCTTCGTGATTTATTTTCCTAAGAAATTTATGAATTTCTAGAACTGTTCCTGGATCTAATGACGAAGTGGGTTCATCTAAAAACAGTAATTTAGGCCTATGAAGCACTGCTTGCATAAGCATTACTCTCTGTTTCATTCCTTTTGATAACTTTCTTATAACTATGTTTTTGTATTTCATCATATTCATGCATTCTAATACATAATCTATATCTTTTTCATTCACTTTATTAATCTCTGCAAAAAGCATAAGGTTGTCTTTAACAGTAAGTCTTTCATATAATCCATTATTATCAGAAAGTATTCCTATATCTCTAAATTCATTAAATTTTTCAACATATAACTTCTTATCAAGAACTAACACTTCTCCACTTGTAGGTATTAATTGTGATGTTAAAATCTTTATTGCCGTAGTCTTTCCTGCTCCACTCGGACCTAAAAATCCAAAAATTTCTCCTTTCTTAACACTAAAACTTAGATTTTGTAGTGCTACATTCTTATTAAATTCTTTTCTTACTCTTTTCATAGAAATTACATTTTCCAAAAGTGCTTTTCCTCCCCTTTATATATTGATTAATCATCTGAACAATGTAATTATCATATACTCGGAGTAAATTGACCATAAAATTACCATCAAAGGAGTAAGAACAGTATTAAGTGAATCAATTTATACTATGAGCGGATCAATACAGCATCTTTTATATCCTTAAATTCTATTGAATGGATACTATATTACATCTAATTAACCATCTATATATTCAATATTTCCTTTAATTCTGTAAGCTTTCCTTTAGAAAGTGGAATGGAACTTTTATCCACGTCACCTAAAATTAAACTATAACTATTTCTTGTCCATGTCACTACCTCTTTAACCTTTTGAAGATTTACAATATAAGATCTGTGGCATCTAAAAAATCCAAAACACCTTAGCCTTTCCTCTAGCTCAGTTAATGACATCATACACTGAAACTTCTCTCCTCTTACATTTAAACTACTTACTCCTGATTCACTTTCTGCATAATCTATCTCAAACGGATCAAATAACAATATTCTTTCTTCAATCTTCGCTGGAATCTTTTCGATTTTGTGCATAAACTCTAATTTTTCTTTGCTTTCTGATGTAATAGCTTCCTCTTTCTTATCTTCAGCTTCTCTTAGTCCATTCTCATCAAGAACATAAACTTTTCCCCCAATTAACATTGCTTCCTTAAAAGATGCAGATATACTTAATACTGCTGTACCTTTGTTACATAACTCTTCAATATTTTTAAGGATTATTCCTGTTGCATTTTTATCCATATCAAATATTGGATCCTGAAATATCAAAAGTTTAGGTTCCTTTAGTATTTCCCGGGCAAAACTAAGCATTTTCCTTCTAGTATAACTTAAAGTTTTTATCCTTTTATCTGCAATCTCTAGCAATGAGAACTTTAACATTATTTCTCTGTAATTAACCTTTGAGTCAATTATTTCTGTGTAATATCTCATATATTCTTCTACTGTAAATCTGTCATAAAAACCTTCATCTCTAAATATAACACCAATATTTCCTTTGTTTTTATGAATATAATCGCTATGTTTTATTTGATCTATATATATTTCACCACTACCAATTACTTCTTTATCTAATATAAGATCTATTAATGTATTACTAAACTCTCTATCTGCTTCAATGCTTACCAAACTTCCCTTTTCAACCATAAGATTTATATCGTTTATGAAACTATTAGTTTGTTTTTTATATAAATTTTCTATTTTCAACATTATAAATTATTCTCCTTGACTTATACATTCATTTAATTAATATACATTATAGGTAAATTATTACACTAGTTTGTAATGATAGCAATAGTAGGCTTCAACATTCCATAAATACCATAATGTAAAATTCAATTGAATTTCATATTATATTTAATTTTATAAACGACGAATAGATAATTCTATTAATGATAAACTAAATTTGTATAAGTGAAATAAAAGGAGGTTATAATTTATGAGCTACGAAGAAAAAGAATCTCTAAAGAATGAGGCAAAAAAAATGATGATTGATGGAGAGCATTGGAGTGCAATTAGAGAAAAAACTCATCTAAGACTAAAAGATTTACGAAGAATTCAAAGGGATGAAATAAATCCTAAGTTCTAAACTTAAAATTCATTACACTTAACAATGATAGATAATACTATGAATTAAAATACTATGATTTTATTACTAACTACTAGGCAAGGTAATATATATTTTAGAGGTTTCTCCAAACTTTCTATAAGTATATATTTACTTTGCTTATTTTATTTTGCTTAAGCATAATATATATTATAGAAAAAGTTGAAAATTTTTGAATTTTCTGAATATTTTGTTGTATAATATATATGTATAACAAATTTATATAAAAAATAAAGGGGATGTTTTAAATGGTACCATATTTTATGCTTATTTATAGTGTTATAATTATTTCACTTATAGCAATCATTTATTTGGTCAGGTATACATTTTCTCAAGACAAAGGCACTAGCCAAATGCAAGAAATATCAACTTACATTAAGGAAGGTGCTATGGCATTCATTAAAAGACAATATAAAACCATCTTTGTTTTATCCATTGTTGCTTTATTTTTAATCATACTTTCTAACTATTTCGGCAATGCATCAAAAGGTCCAAGCTCTGCCATATCTATATCTTTACATACAGGTATAGCTTTTATAACAGGCGCATTCTGCTCCGCTTTATCTGGCTATATTGGTATGTATATGGCTGTTAATTCTAATGTAAGAGCTGCTGCTGGCGCAAAAAAAGGGTTAAACAATGCTCTTCAAATAGCGCTTAAAGGTGGTGCTGTTACTGGACTAGCCGTTACTTCCCTATCTCTTTTAGGTGTAGCGTCCCTATTTCTTATCTATGGAGGCATTTCTGGAAACGATACTTTAATTAAAGAAGCCCCCTCTCTTATAGTTGGATTTGGGTTTGGTGCTTCCTTCGTCGCGTTATTTGCTCAACTTGGTGGAGGTATATATACAAAGGCTGCCGATGTTGGTGCTGATCTCGTCGGAAAGGTTGAAGCTGGTATTCCTGAAGATGACCCTAGAAATCCTGCTGTCATTGCTGATCTTGTTGGTGATAATGTAGGTGATTGTGCTGGTAGAGGTGCGGACTTATTCGAATCTACAGCCGCTGAGAATATAGGTGCTATGATTCTAGGCGTTGGACTTTACCCTATATTTGGATGGAAAGGAATACTATTTCCGCTTGTCGCTCGTGCCCTTGGTATCATCGCTTCAATAATAGGTATCTTTGCTGTTAAAGTTAAGAATGATAATGATGATCCTATGAAAGCTTTAAAAGGTGGATTTGTTATAACTTCCATAATTAATTTAGTAATATTATTTTTCGTAGTTAAAGATATGTTAAGTGGTTCACTTACAACTGGTGGGCAAGTAAACTATATCTATCTATATGGATGTGCAGTTGCTGGAATACTGCTTAGCTATGTATTTGTAGTTTTAACTGATTATTATACTTCAATAACCCATAAACCTGTTAAAGAGATAGCTACTGCTTCTAAAACTGGAGCTGGAACTAATATAATAACTGGATTATCAGTTGGTATGGAATCAACTGCACTTCCTGTTGTTTGCATATCTATTTGTATATTTATATCTTATAGATTAAGCGAAATGGCATTGCCTAATGTTGCAAATGCAGGTTTGTATGGTACAGCAATTGCAACCATGGGAATGCTTTCAACCTGCACATATATTCTTGCCATGGATACATTTGGTCCAATTACTGATAATGCCGGTGGAATTACAGAAATGTCCGGAGCTCCCGAAGAAATTAGAAATATAACTGATAGATTAGACGCATGCGGTAATACTACAAAAGCATTAACAAAGGGGTACGCCGTAGGTTCAGCTGCACTTGCTACTTTTCTATTATTCTCCGCATACCTAGATGAAGTTAAAAAACTTCTTGGAAAACCTTTAGATTCATGGTTTTCAGTTGATATAGGTAAACCCGAAGTATTTATAGGTGGCTTTATAGGCGCTATGATAGTATTTCTATTTAGCTCTACGGCTATTAGAGCTGTTGGTAAGGCTGCTCAATATGTAATACTTGAAGTTAGGCAACAATTCAAAGAAATACCAGGAATAATGGAAGGAACATCAAAACCTGATTATGCTCGCTGTGTTGATATAGTTACAAAAGGTGCTCTAAAGGAGATGGTTCTTCCTGGAATCATAGTAATTTCTGCCCCTATAATCGTTGGAGTTCTTCTAGGAAAAGAAGCTGCTGCTGGATTCCTAATGATAACAACCATTTCTGGTGTTATAATGGCTCTCTTCTTAAATAATGGTGGTGGTGCATGGGACAATGCTAAGAAGCTTATAGAATTAGGTGAACATGGTGGTAAAAATTCTGAAGCCCATAGAGCTAGTGTCGTCGGTGATACAGTTGGTGATCCATTTAAAGATACTGCTGGACCATCACTCCATGTACTTATAAAACTTGTAAGTACTTTAACTTTAGTATTTGTAGCATTATTCGCATAAATTAATATTATTTATTTATAAAAAGGATCTGTAGTAGATAATTTAGCGCTGCATATCCTTTTTTTATAAATTCTTTTAACTTTTTTTACTAATCTATAATGCTTTTATTTTGTTACTTATACTAAATTATATTTAATACCTTATATATGCTTTTATTGAGATATAATTAATTATATAATTGTTCTATATACAACTTATGTATACAGTTACTAATGATTTATTTAAAAAGGGGGATAAAATTTAATGGATGAAAAATATGTAGTTATTATCCAGTGCGACATTGCTCATAACCGTTGTAGTGGATTTGCCTGTACAAATGCCTTTTACAACAGAGATGACGTTTTTAAAAATTACAACGAATCAACCAGATATATTTCCTTCACCTGTGGAGGATGTTGTGGAAAAAGTATTGCTACTAAATTAGAACATCTCTCGAAAAAGCTTAAGTTAAAAAATAACATAAATAAAGAAGATGTTGTGATACATTTATCATCTTGTATGACAAATGATAATTATCATTATGATAGATGTCCTCATCTAGATTATATTAAATCTATTGTATCCAAAAAAGGATATAATAAAGTTATAGAAGGTTCTTATATAAGTAAAAATGCTGAGAAAAAAAGAGCCAATGGCAGTTATAACTGCTATGACTCAATATAAACGTAAAGGCAGGATATACATTCTGCCTTCCTAATATTACGTTACTCAGTTTCAGTATTTTTCATGCTTCTCAAATATTTTCTCAATACTGCTTTATCTACTATCTCTGAATAGATTTCTGGTGCCTCTTTCTGAATTGCATTTATTTTATCTGTTAAATTACTATATATTCTAGTAATATCATTATATTTATCGCATAACAGTTTATTTTTCATTTGTATGATCTTATCAGTCTGCTCTGTCCTTGTAATAGGTTGAGGAGTATGAGGTTTATCAAATGTTAAACCTACAGTATTTCCATTTACAATAAACTCTTTATTTTCTTCATATCCTATCTTTTTTATTGCTTCTATAAAGGAACTACACATTTCTTCATCCTTTAAAGTAATATTTAAATACATCACTAGTTCAGAAGGCTCTGAATATTCACCAAGTTTAAAGCCTGCTAACCACCAATGCTTATCATCTAACGCGAAAAGTGTTTTTCCATTCTTTTTTAGCGAAAGAGAGATTGTTAATCTATCTTCATCGCTAGCGCAATTATAAAACATATACTTATATACTTCTGGTAAGTTTAATATAGGTTTTTCGGCTGTATACACACCAACTTCACATCCAGTATTCAAATCGTATTGACCTTTCCATAATTCGATTAACCATATTCTATTATTATATTCAAAGTAGATTGGTTCACAATCTACTATCATTCCAAAAGGTGCTGATGCTTCATCATACAATCTACTATATCCCATATTTCTTTGCCATGCATTCATATTACTATAAAATATATCTTGTACTGAATCATAATCATAACCAGCAATCTCTATTCCTTTATCTATTGGCTTTTCATATTTAATAATTCCCAGTAAACTTTTATTCATATTTTTCAGTATACGGATTCCAGTAAGCATTGTTATAAAAGATCCAAACATAAACACTCACCTCAAATAAATTGCTTTATTTATATAATATTCCCTTTATAATCATTATGTTAAAAGACACTCATGAATTTTATTTAATGTATATTATTATTTATTCTATTTAATTGCGATATCTCCATAACCTAAACATTGACAATTATAAAAAATTGTACTATGATAAATTATACCAAACAGGTATACTTTAAGGAGTAAATTTTATGAATATTAATCAAGAATCTGATTACGCATTTAGAATAATACTTATGCTATCCAAAGAAGGTTTAGATAACAAACTTGATGCAAAATCTCTATCTGAAAAAGGAAATATTCCTCTTAGATTTTTATTAAAACTAACTAGAAAGTTAACTCAAGCAGGAATATTAAAGTCTTATAGAGGTGTTAATGGTGGTTATGCTATAACTAGGGAGCCTAAAGATATAACCTTAAAAGATGTGGTTGAAGCTATACAAGGTCCAATTATTGTGACCAGATGTGTTTACGATGGCAAGGCTTGTAGTGCAAATAAAGCTGGTCACTGTTCTATACACAAGGCTTTATACAATATTCAAAATACAATGATAAATGAACTAGAAAAGGTTAACTTTGATAAACTAAAGAATGATCCATGGTAACTTTATACATGTAAATATAAGAGGCGAAAGCCTTTTATATTTGTTTAAAACTATACCTCTTTAGTATACTTTTGGTTAAATATTAAATATAAAATTAAAGGAGATGATCAATATGTCAATGTGCACATCAGCAGATTGTAAATTATGTGAATTTTTATCATCAAAAGAAGATCTAGAAACATCATTCAACAGAGTTGAAACACAAAAGGCAAAATGTAAATTCGGAAAAGAAGGAGTCTGTTGCAAACTCTGCTCGAATGGTCCATGTAAGATAACACCTAAATCACCTAAAGGTGTATGTGGTGCGGATGCTGATACTATCGTATCAAGAAACTTTTTAAGAGCGATAGCAGCAGGTTCCGCATGTTACCTTCACGTAGTGGAAACTACAGCAAGAAACCTTAAAGACATTGGTGAAGGAAAAGGTAATTTGAAAATAAAAAGCCCTGAAACATTGGATAAGCTTGCTGAAATATTTGATATTGTTGAATCAGATATAAATGCCAAAGCAATTAAAGTAGCTGATGAAGTTCTTAGGGATTTATATAAACCAAGATTTGAAAAAATGGAATTGGTAGAGAAATTAGCTTATGCTCCAAGATATCACAAGTGGAAGGAATTAAATATTTTACCTGGCGGTGCAAAATCTGAAGTTTTTGATGCTCTAGTAAAAACTTCAACAAATCTAAATAGTGATCCTGTAGATATGCTGCTTAATTCACTTCAACTTGGAATTGCTACTGGAATATATGGTCTAGTGTTAACTAACCTTTTAAATGATATTATGCTAGGTGCTCCAAAAATCAGACAAGCTAAAGTTGGCTTTAGAGTAATAGATGAGGATTATATCAACATAATGATTACAGGTCATCAACATTCTGATATTGCACATCTTCAAGATAAATTAATTGATGATAATGTCACAAAAAGAGCAATAGAATTAGGTGCAAAGGGCTTTAGATTAGTTGGCTGTACATGCGTAGGCCAAGATCTACAGTTAAGAGGAGAGCATTATACTGAAGTTTTTTCAGGACATGCTGGAAATAATTATACAAGTGAAGCCGTACTCGCAACTGGTGCTATAGATTTAATTGTCTCAGAATTTAACTGTACAATACCAGGACTTGAACCTGTAGCTGAGAAATTTAATGTAAAAACTATCTGTATAGATGATGTTGCTAAGAAGAAAAATGCTGAATATATAAATTTTGATATGAGAAACGCTGAAGAAATTAGTGAAAAGATCATTTGCGAAGCATTAGAAAGTTATAAGAACAGAAGAAATAACGTCACAATAGACATTCCTAAAGATCATGGACATGATGATGTTGTAACTGGTGTTAGTGAAGGATCTTTAAAAGAGTTCCTAGGTGGAAATTGGAACGGTCTTATTGACTTAATAGCAAAAGGAAAAATCAAAGGGATAGCTGGTGTTGTAGGCTGCTCCAACTTAACAGCTAAAGGACATGATGTATTTACTGTTGAGCTAACTAAAGAATTAATAAAGAGAGATATTTTAGTTCTTTCAGCCGGATGTTCTTCTGGGGGCCTTGAAAATGTTGGTCTTATGTCTCCTGGAGCAGCTGATCTTGCAGGTGATAATCTAAGAGATGTGTGTAAATCACTAGGCATTCCACCAGTATTAAACTTTGGTCCATGTCTAGCTATTGGAAGATTGGAAATGGTAGCAACTGAACTTGCTGAAAACTTGGGTATAGATATACCTCAACTTCCACTTGTATTATCAGCACCACAATGGCTTGAAGAGCAAGCATTAGCCGATGCTGCATTTGGACTATCATTAGGTCTACCACTACATGTTGCAATATCTCCTTTTATAGATGGAAGTGAAGTTGTCACTAAAGTTTTAAAAGAAGATTTAGTTAATATAACAGGCGGTAAGCTTATTGTTCAAGAAGATGTAATTAAAGCTGCTGATGAGTTAGAGGAGATTATCGAAAACAGAAGAATAGGATTAAACATATAAGAACCCATTAAATATAGCAAATAAGAAACTATATTTTTAATATCTATAATGAATCTGGATAATAACACATTCAGATTCATTTTTTTATTGAAATACATATTATGAATTAACTTCTTTATCCTATGTAATTGATTTTTTAATAATATGTCTCAACATTATGAACCTTCAAGCTAATCTTAGATGCTATTATCTTTATTATAATTTTAATCAACTCGTTATTATAATTTACGAGTTGATTAAAATTCATATCTTTTCTGTATTATTTCATTGATTCAATAATGCTATCAGCAATAGATTCCATTAAATCCTCATCGCTTTCTTTCATGCTAGAATTAATTGAAATTTCATTATCCAAAATAGTCATATCTTTCATTTCTTCTAATAATTCACGCATTAATTTACCTGATTGAGGCGCCCATGATCCATTTTCAATAATAGCAAAAGTACGTTTTTGAAGGTTTAATGCCTTCATATCCATTATATAATCAAGCATTGGTGGATAAATCTTTAAATTATAAGTAACTGATGCTAACACAACGTGACTATATTTAAATGTTTCAGAAATCAGATATGAAACATGAGTTTTGGAAACATCATACATAACTACATTGGTAATCCCCTTTTTAACCAATCTTGTTGCTAACTCATTTGCTGCTGCCTCTGTATTACCATACATTGTTCCATAAACAATCATCACGCCCTTTTCCTCAGGTGTATAACTACTCCATTTATCGTACTTATCAAGTAAATATCCAAAATCATTACGCCATACTGGTCCATGTAACGGACAGATAATCTTAATATCTATAGTGCCTGCCTTTTTTAAAAGAGCCTGAACATGAGGTCCATATTTACCTACAATATTTGTGTAATACCTTCTAGCATCATCAATCCAATCACGATCAAAATTTACTTCATCGTTAAATAGCTTTCCATCTAATGCACCAAATGAACCAAAAGCATCAGCTGAGAATAGCACTCCATTTGTAGTATCATATGTTACCATAGCCTCTGGCCAATGTACCATAGGAGCAGAAACAAATACAACATTATGCTTTCCAAATGACATAGTATCTCCCTCTTTGACTTGTTCTACCTTATCTTCTATTTGGAAGCCAAACTGATGCATAAATAAAAATGCCTTCTCAGTACATATTATCTTTACATTAGGATAGCGGATAACAATTTCTTCAATACACGCTGCATGATCAGGTTCCATATGGTTAATGACCATGTAATCTAAGTCTCTATCTCCTAAAACTCCCTTAATATTCTCAAGAAATTGTCTGCAAATTGACCAATCTACAGTATCAAATAGCACTGTCTTTTCATCTAAAAGTAAATAAGAATTATAAGAAACACCTCTTGGAATAGGATGAACATTTTCAAAAAGAGCTAGACGACGATCATTTCCCCCTATCCAATAAAGATCTTCAATTACTTCTCTAACACAATACATAGCTAATCCTCCTTTAAACAAAAAATTTATTTATTACCTGCTTTAAACTTCTATAAACATATCTTTTTCTTCACCACAAGCTGGGCAAGTCCACTCTTCAGGTAAATTTTCAAAAAGTGTTCCTGGGTTTACTTCACCTTCTAGATCACCTACTCCAGGATCATATTCATAACCGCATCCATTACATACATAATGTTTCCAAGTTGGAGTGACTTTTTTCGGAATAACTCTCTTCATCTTTTTCATTGGTGGAGCCTCTTTCTTTTGTTCACCATTGTCTAAAGCTTCAATAAGTAGAGGTAGTATTTCCATCAAATCACCAACAATACCGTAATCTGCGTTTTTGAAAATCTTTGCATTAGGGTTTATATTAATTGCAACAATTGTAGAAGCATCCTTTATACCCTTTAAATGTTGACCTGCACCTGAAATACCACATGCAATATAAAGATTTCCTTTAAACTTTTGTCCTGACATACCAACATAACGATCAATTGGAACATATTTTAAAGTTTCAGCTACTGGTCTAGAAGAACCTATTGCTGCACCAGCCTGAACTGCAAGCTTTTCTATAAGATGCATATTTTCCTTTTCTCCTATGCCTTGTCCTACACTAACTACTCTCTCTGCCTTGCTTATTGGAGTATCTATAGGAATTCCCACTGAGAAATCATATCCATCCTTCTTAAGAGCTTCTACAAGAGAATTTACTCTTTCTTCAGGTGTACCATCTTTATAAATTACCTTCTTACGATATCCTGTTGCAGGTTCCCTTGAAGTTTTTGCTACACTCTCTGTTTTTGGCATTTTTCCTATAATATTAGCGGCTATAACAACACGCTGGATTTCATTAGTTCCCTCATATATAGTGCAGATTTTAGCATCTCTATAGGCACGCTCAACTTCCATACCTTTAAGATATCCGCTTCCCCCAAAGATTTGAAGAGCATCGTTGACAATTTCAAGACAAACATCAGAAGCATATTGTTTAGCCATTGCTGCTTCCATGCTGTAGTGCTCATGATTTCCTTTAAGCTCTGCTGCACTATAAATAAGGAATCTTGCTGCTCTAAGTTTCGTAGCCATATCAGCTAATTTAAAAGCGATTATTTGTTGCTGACAAATAGGTTTACCAAATTGAACTCTTTCTTTTGAATACTCTAAGGCATTCTCATAAGCACCTTGCGCTATTCCTAAAGCTTGGGCAGCAATACCGATACGTCCACCATCTAATGTAGACATAGCAATTTTGAAACCATCGCCTTCTTTACCTAATAAATTTTCCTTAGGCACCTTTACATCATTAAAAATAAGCTCTGCAGTAGCTGATGAACGAATTCCCATCTTATCATAATGCTTACCAAAACTAAAACCTTCTGATCCCTTCTCAACGATAAATGCACTAATACCTCGTGTACCAATGTTTGGTGTAGTTACTGCAAAAACAATATAAATATCAGCCTCACCACCATTAGTAATAAATATTTTCTCACCATTTAAGATATAATAATCTCCTTCTAGTACAGCAGTTGTTTCTGTTCCTCCGGCATCACTACCTGCATTTTCTTCAGTCAAACCAAATGCTCCAAGCTTTTCACCCTTTGCTAATGGTACTAAATATTTTTGTTTTTGCTCCTCATTTCCAAAAGCTGCAATTGGATATGTTCCTAATGATGTATGTGCCGATAAGATTACTCCTGTCCCACCATCAACTCTTGATAATTCCTCGACAGCTATCGCATAGCTAATCACATCTAAGCCAGCTCCTCCATACTCCTTTGAATACGGAATACCCATCACTCCCATCTCAGCTAGCCCTTGAACTACTTCCGAAGGGAATTTATTTTCTTGATCCAACATAAATGCAATAGGTTTAACTTCCTCTTCAGCAAATTCTCTTATTTTTGTTCTCAAATTTTCATGTTGTTCTGTAGTTTTGAAAAACATAAATACACCTCCCTTTAATTATACGGTTTCACCAATGTCATTCTATAAAATCTGTAAAACCATATTCCCAAACATATTCCTTAAATGTATACCTAAACCGTATACATTTATTGTATACCTCTAAGGTATACTTTTCAACTGTTATTTTATCTATTTTATTCCATAATAGACAATTAAAGCTTAAAACTCCTCCTCTTTTGAAGATAATATAACTTTTCCTTCCATTATCTTATAAAAGCAATTATTTTTACTTGTACGGTTTTTCTTTATTTCTATTCCCCCTTATTTAATTTAAGATATATTTAAAGTTTCTATATTTATATCAACACTTATAATTATGCTATTTACAATACTATTATTAACATTAATATAAACTATAATAAAAAAAAGCAGATACGAATTACGTAACTACTATTTTTTATTGATTTAATTTATTTTTCTTTTATGTCTACTTATGATATGGTTCACCTTTAATTATTCTAAATCCTCTATAAATTTGCTCTAATAGCATTACTCTAAAAAGCTGATGTGGAAATGTCATCTTTGAAAAGCATAATTTATAATTAGCTCTTGCTAAAACACTTTTTGAGATTCCTAGGCTTCCTCCTATTATAAATGCTATATTTGGATTTCCTGTTACCCCCAAGTTATCTATGTATCCTGCAAATTCTTCTGATGTTAGTTGCTTTCCACCTAAATCCATTGCTATAACGAACATATTGTCTTTAATTTTATTTAGTATTCCTTGCCCCTCTTTCTCTTTAATTACCTCTTCTTCTTTTTCTGAAGCATTATCTGGTGTTTTTTCATCCACCAATTCAACTATATCTAATTTGCAATACCTTCCTAATCTTTTTGAATATTCTTCTATAGCATCCCTTAAATACTTTTCCTTTATTTTACCAACTGTTATTATCGTTATGTTCATTGTTATCTCCTTTAATTATTTTATGCATACCTATATTATAACTAAAAATAAAAACTGTAGCTAAATTCTTTACTCAGCTACAGTTTTTATTTCTTAATACTATTTATATTTTATACTAAGTTTTAAACTAACAAGAATTAGAGATATCATTCTATTCATTTATAGAGCTTCAACTTTAATTCTAGATTTTGTCTTATATAGTCTGTATGCTGTTAACACCGCTCCTAATGCACATATTATAGCTGCAGCAACATATACATATTGCATCCCATATACAAAAATATCATCTCTTCCCTCTATATATCCTGTAACATGATATCCTATTTGACTACTCATCCTATTGTATAAAAGAGTTGTTGATAGTGATATTCCAAAAACCATTCCTAAATTTCTAACTAACGCATTTATACTTCCAGCAATCCCTAAATTTTTTGTATCTACTGTAGACATAACTAATGAATTATTTGGTGACTGAAACATTCCATTTCCTAGTGTCATTATTGCTATAAAGGCAATTAATGCACCTATGTGAGAATATTCATTTAAAGTTGATATTAAAAATAAACCTAGGCTAGTTCCAATAAGTCCTAAAAATGTTAAAACTTCAGATCCTATTCTGTCTGATATATACCCACTCATTGGAGCAACAACTGATAAAATTATTGGTGATACCATCATTAATACACCAGTAACTGAAGGAGCTAGTTTCATCACGTATTGTAGGTAAAATGGCAATATAATATTTGAACAACTTATTGCCACAAATGAAATGAATGCACAAAAAATACTGAGCGAAAATAATGAATTACTAAATATCTCTAGTTTCAATAATGGTTCATCAATTCTTTTTTCAACAATTATAAATGAAATAAATAATATAATAGAGACAACAAATGATATAATGATTCCTATATTGTCATATCCAATTTCCTTGCCAAAAGTTAAAGCACTGAATAAAAGTACCATAGTTGATCCAAATAAAGTTGCACCTTTTATATCTAATTTTTCATTTGAATTATTAGAATTTTTAGGAAGTGTCTTCATTGCTAAAGCTAATGCCAAAATTCCTATAGGCACATTTATTAAAAAAATATACTGCCAACTTAAAATCGATACAATTATTCCTCCTACTGGTGGACCTATCATTGAACCTAATGCTACAAAAGTTCCATTTAATCCTAGCGCCCTTCCTCTTTCGTTTCTTGGAAAAACCTGAGTTATAATTCCTTGACTTGTAGACATGGTTCCTGCAGCTCCAATTGCTTGCAATATTCTCGAGAAGACTAACATTACTAATGAATTAGATAATCCACATAAAAGTGAACCAATCGTGAAAATAATTATACCCAATTTAAAAACTGAAGTTTTACCCTTAATATCAGCTAATCTTCCAAATATAAGAATAGTTCCTACAATAACTATTAAATAGCTCGTTACTACCCATTCTATAGATGCCATACTTACTGCAAGCCTCTGCGACATTACAGGAAGTGCTACATTCACTATACTACTATCAAGTGTGGACATAAATGTCAGTAGTACAGTAGTAAATAATATTAACCATCTTTTTTTATCCGTACTTTCCATATGTTTTATCCTTTCTGTTTATACATGTTTTATCTAGCTGTAAAAATAGAATTTATATATAATAACTCAACATTCATAAACCTAATTACAACTTATATAGTTGCACTTGCAACTATATAAAATTATAATATATTTTTATTATTTACACAAATGGTATGATAATTCTCTAAATATAAAAATATAATCCACATTTTAAAGTTCATAAAAAAAATTATCCACATTTTATTCTAATTCTATGGATAAAGTTCTTTATATTATTTGTACAGTTTTAATATGTATGTTCTAAAAAGTTTGCTTTATAGAAATTTAATTGTATTGACTTGATTATCCTCTAATTATTAAACCATGCTTTTGCTAACATGCTATCAAAAAAACTGCGTGCAAATAATGTTTCCAAATGATAGATTAAAAATTCACTAATAATTAAGACTTACTATTAGTTTCCTCTTACATTAACAAAAGCATGATATTAATTATATTTTATATTATTTTTTACTTTAATTTAAATGATCCAACCATCTCATTTAAATTATCTGACGAATATTCCAGTACATCGGTTGCTTGCTTTAGTTGTCTTATTTCTAATAATATTTTTTTAACCATAGACAGTGATTCTTCACTTTTATTTGAACTATTTTCGGTAGATTGTTCTATTTTATCTGCCATAGTGCTTACATTATTCATAACATCCCCAACACTTTGGCTCTGGGTCGAAGTTATTTCTGATATTGACTGCATCGCATTAGCTATTATATTTACATCATCATTAATATGATCAAATGATTGAATAGATTCTTTTACACTCGCTGTAGATATATCTACCTTAGTATTTATCTCTTCTGCATATTCAAATGTTGCTTGTGTCTGTTTTTGGACTTGATTAATGACATTACTTATTGACTTGGTAGCACTTTCTGTTTCTAGTGCTAGCTTAGATATTTCTTCCGCTACTACAGAAAATCCTTTTCCACTCTCTCCTGCTCTTGCAGCTTCAATTGATGCATTAAGCGCTAGAAGTTGTGTCTGCTTACTTATATTTCTTATAACATTAATTACTTCACTTATCTCCTGTGAATATCCCTGTAAAGTACTTATAGATTCTACTGTATTCTCGATGGTCTTTTCTAAATCCTCCATATTACTCAAGACTTCTTTTGATATGCTTTGTGCCGATGCTGCACTTTCATTAGTTCCTTCAACTATACCTGATACTTCTAATATAAGACTATCCATTTCCTGAATAGATGCTGTAATATCTGAAAATTTGTTTTTTGTATTTTGGAATACTAGATTTTGGTCTTTAGAATTTTCCAGTAAAGTTATCACTGTATTTTCAATGACTCCCATTCCATTTTTAACTTCGCTTGTTATATTAGAAACTATATTTACTGATTTTTTTGTAGTTTTAGCTGATCTTTTCACTCTATATAACATGCTCATCTGATTATTTATGAATTTATTGAACCATCGCGACAGCTCTCCGATTTCATCTGATGATATTTTTTCAACTCTTTTTGTTAAATTTCCTTCGCCTTCCGCAATATCTTGTAATATATTTATCGTTCTACTTAAAGGGGATGAAATCATTCTTTTAGATATTAATAACGAAAATAGTGATAATATAATCCACATTGCTATGGATGTGAATATACTATTATTCGGTGATAATTTAATTGCTATAAAATTTACTGCAATTAGAATTGCTGATATTATTGATATAGATATTGGCATCTTTAAATTAATACTTTGAAAATTATATATCTCAGCTATATCACCTTCACACATCATTCCCCATACCTCATCACAGTTCGGGGGGGTTATTAATGTTCCCTTACCTCCCACCATTATATGTCTGTAATCTGGATATCCTGGCCAACAATCTAGGTTTTCACCATTTCGAATTGTATTTTCAACTCCTCGATGTAATTTACTTGTAGCCGGATCATTAAAAATTATTTCAAATTCGGTATGCTCTTTAATTCTAACTGTACCCCAACTCTTTGTTTTAACTCCATCTTTAAGATTCTCCCCTAACGTAAATGTATTATCCTCAAATCTGCTTCTAGATATTGCTGTTCCGGGCTTAATATCTCTGCTAGTCTTCACCATAAATAAGTAATTATCTCCAGAATCCTTATATATATGAGTATCCTCATCTTGAATTACGTTGCTCATATCATCATTTAGTGTTCTGCAGCATAATATTCTAATTTGATTACTGTGATTTTTGCATGTACTGGAAAACATTAATGTAACATCATCAGCAAATTTCTTATTACTTATATCAGTATGTAGGGTTCTTTTATCAATATATGGTCCATACATTAAAGGCCTACCTTCTAATCCCGCTTTTAGATTAGGTAAATCACTCATATCTAATCCAATATGCTCTTTGCACGAAGAAACTGATACTATTCCTTTCTCATCTAAAACAAATATTTCGCAAAAGTCCTCGTGCTTTTTTACGGTTTCAATTAAATAATTACATACTATATTATCATTGTCTTCTAATGCCACAAGTGAATTCTTAATATTTTCTAATTGTGCCCACTTGTCATTAAACCAGTTATCTAATGCCTTTTTTCTTCCATTTGATATTCCTTCAAATACTTTTTCTGAATGTTCCTTTAGATTTCTATTCAACAGATATTTAAGCTTTAAACTCATAGCAATCCCCCCATATATTATTCTTATATCTACTTTTAATAAAAAAATAAAGCACTAAATACAGATTTTTTAAATCCGTACTTGTGCTTCCATAGCATTACTATTTATTTACTACAATTCCTTGTATAACATAATTATACCAACTATATTGACCTTTGTGAATTGTTATTTTTCACGAAACCATTAATAAAGAAAAAAACCCTATCTAAACTAGGGTTTTTTACTACATTGAATAGTAAACTCCTCTAAATATAGAGTTTACTTATATGTAATTATATTATTTATCTCTTCCACAACATTTCTTATATTTCTTCCCACTTCCACATGGGCACATATCATTTCTTCCAACCTTATCTAGATTTCTTACTATCTTAGATTCCTTGTATTGTTTTTGTATTTCATTTCTTTTTTCCACTGAGAATATTCCATCCCATTGTGGTAATGTGTATAAATATTCTGCTTTTGCATCTAGCATATTCAAATATAAAGTTTCTAGATTTATATCAAGTACTATTTCTGTATCAGCATCTATAGTCTCAAGATCATATTGAGTTTTTAAACTATCATTAATACCATCCATAAATCCCATAGCAAATTCTACTGTGGAATCATAATCTTTAGCTAATTCATTTATTGTAGTCTTTTTAACACTTTTATGATTAGCTAATAAATCTTTATATATTGATTTTTCTAATTTACTATATTCTTCCCAGAAAGCATTTTCTCCCTTAGTTTTTACATAGTCAACAACCATGTCAGTCCAATTTGTATATAAACTCATTTTTAAGTCCTCCCTTAAATCTTCATTGATTATATATAATATATTTCTATAAATTATAAGCTCAAATAAACTATATCTCTATATAACTGCTAGGATTATGTCTGTTTGCCATAGTTAATATTATGTCCTCTTTTAGCTTAATTCCATTTTCATTTAGCACGTTTAAAACAGTTTGATATGCTAAATCTGGTTGATTATTAGTATTACTCAAATGCCCTAAAATAATCTTTTTCTTAGTTGAACCTTTATATAGTTCAACTATGGCACTCCCACAATCATCATTAGATAAATGTCCTATTTCGCTCAATATCCTACGTTTCAAAGGATATGGATATGGTCCAAACTTAAGCATATTTACATCGTGATTACTTTCAAGAAGAATAACTTCTGAATCTTTTATATTATCATAAATTTCTCTTGTAAAAGTTCCAAAATCAGTTGCTACACTTATGCTTTTTTCTCCTGAGCTAACTGTATATCCCATTGGTGCGGCTGCATCATGCGGAATATTAAATGCTTTAATACTCATATCTTCTATTTCAGTAAATGATCTTTTATCAATTACTTTTATGTTATGCTCTTTTATATTTCCAATTAAGCTTTCCATAGCAGACCAAGTATCAGCATTTGCATATATAGGAATGTCATACTTTCTAGACAGTACTCCAACCCCTTTGATATGGTCACTATGCTCATGAGTTATAAAAATTCCGTTCAAGTCTTTTGGATTTTCATTAATTTCTTGCAACGCCAAATCAATTTTTTTACCTGGGAGTCCTGCATCAATTAATATCTTAGCTTTATTTGAGGCAATAAACATACTATTACCGCTACTGCCACTATATAAAGAACAAAATATCATTCCAATCTCCTCCCCTTTAATTTATACTATTCATCAACTTCTATTCTCTTAATATCTGCCCCTAAAGCTCTAAACTTATTTTCTATATGAGGATATCCTCTATCAATATGCTCTATACTAGTTATTTCAGTTGTTCCCTCTGCAACTAATCCCGCAATAACCATGGCAGCACCTGCTCTTAAATCTGTTGCCTTTACTACTGCGCCTGTCAATTTTTGCGCTCCATCTATAATCGCAACTCTGCCTTCAACTTTAATATTGGCTCCCATTTTTTTCAATTCATCTATGTGTTTATGCCTATTCTCCCAAATAGATTCAGTAATTAAGCTTCTTCCCGGCACAATACTTAGCAATGTTGACATTGGTTGCTGAATATCCGTTGGAAATCCTGGATATGGTGTGGTTTTTATATTCACACCCTTAAGTGGTGACTTCACGGTAACTCTAATACAATCATCACCTTCTTCAATCACTGCCCCCATCTCTGTAAGCTTAGCTGTAATTGATTCTAAATGCTTTGGTATAACATTTCTTATATAAACATCTCCACCTGTAGCAACAGCTGCTATCATGAATGTACCAGCTTCAATTTGATCTGGTATTACGCTATAAGAACAGCCTTTTAGGCTTTCTACTCCTTTAATTCTTATTACATCTGTTCCTGCGCCTCTTATGTCAGCTCCCATTGAATTTAAGAAATTCGCAACATCAACAACATGAGGTTCCTTTGCTACATTTTCTAGCACTGTTACCCCCTCTGCTAATGTTGCCGCAATCATAACATTTATTGTTGCTCCTACTGAAACTACATCAAAAAATATATTAGCGCCTACTAGCTTATCAGCTTTAACATTAACTGCTCCGTGCTCTATAAACACATCAGCTCCTAAAGCTTCAAATCCTTTTATATGTTGGTCAATTGGTCTTACCCCTATTGAACACCCTCCTGGAAGAACTACTCTTGCTTTCTTAAATCGTGCTAATAAAGCTCCAATGAAATAATATGAAGCTCTCATTCTTCTAACATCATCCGTGCACGCATCAAAATTATTTACATTAGAACTATCTATTTCTAAAGTATTGTTATCTATCTTAATAATATCGCAACCTAAGCTTCTAAGTATTCTTTCCAAGCAGTGTACATCTTCAATATCTGGTATGTTATCAATTATGCATTTTCCATCACTTGCCATTATAGCTGCTGGTAATATTGCTACTGCTGCATTCTTGGCCCCATTGATATCAACAGTACCTTCTAGCAAGTTTCCGCCGTTTATAACTAATCTCTCCATTGAATTCACCCTATCTATTAAAATCTATATTATCATATATATTATTTTACATTATTAACCTATTTTATAATTAAAATCTACTTTAATTATTATATCATAAACTAAATTTATTTAAATACATTTTTTCAGTCCATTAACACTTTTTTAACTATATATGTGTTACAACACAATTTTTCTTTTGGTTTTGTTGTAATTATATCCCTTAAAACATATATTACTGGAATAAATATTTCTTTTATTGAAAAAATATCCTTAAAAACCTAATTATTCTTGACATTACTGTTCATTACTATTTAATTATTCTTCTATTCTTTTATTCTATTTATTGTGTTATAATTTACTAAGATTTTTATTAATACAATATATTGAGATTGTGAGGTTTATCATGAAGTACTATATAGTTGCATTATTTGATGAGGAAACCTATCAAGTAATATCACCAATACAAAGGAATATGTCAAAAAAATTCAGAGCAAATAGAAACTCACCTATGCCTTTTGTCTTATTAACATCTATTGAAAATCCAAATTTGGATAAATTATATCCAGTTGTTAATAAAATTATAGCACCTTATAAGAGTTTTAGAATTGACGCAAGTGATTTAGTCTATTTGTTTGAGCCTACCAAAAGTATAAATTTAAAAATAGACGATAAAGGTTATATAAGGAGACTTTCTCGTAGTCTTTTTGATATATTAGAACTTAACGGATTTACTGTTAAGTCTTTTGGAGATAGTTTTGTTTCACTTGCAAATTTAGGTTATCTTCCTAAGGACTATAAAAAGCAAGATGTAAAGCTAAATTTCCCTGATATATATAATACTGATAACTTTGTTAAATTAAGAATTAAGAGTGTTGAAATATGGAAGCTTCCTACGGTAAAAAAGAATACTCCCTTAAAATCTTATATTTTGAAAGACTTTTAGCTTAAGCATTCTTACTATCATAATAAATCGCCTGTTAAACAATCCAATTAGTTTATGTTTTTAAGACTGTATTGAATTTTTATATTCAGTACAGTCTTTTTTAATATTTTTTAAAATCACTCTAAATCTATAGTTATATTTTCCTTGAAAGTAAAATTAATTTAAAAATAATCTCTTAATTTCGAATTTTCTAAAAATATTTTTTTGTAGTCGTTTTCCGAACTTTCATTTATTTTAAAGATTTTGTAAAATAATATTATTATTAGAAATGTAGGAGGATTCACTATGAATATTCAGCCACTATTTAAAGTACAAAAAAAATACAATGATAGTTTATCTATAAATGAAGAGCTAGACTCCCACAAATTGCGAGTACGCAAAAACCTAGAATTTGAAATCTCTCTTGGTGCATTAGCTAGTGAAACTAATTGTTTTAGCTACTTACTAAAAAAATCTAGACCTGTTAACATCAGTGCTATATTCGATAAGTATATAACTTGTATTTCTCAAGTCTTAACACTAGGTATTGATCATAAATATACAGATTTAATTGCAGTATCTATGGCACCTAATGACTATTGTTTAAGTGATCAGTTTCTAAACCTATATATTGACATAAATGATTTAATTGCTTTCCCATCTATAGATCACTACTTAACTTTATTTGAAGACCTATTAAGTCTAGGATTGACATTAGGTTTTTCAGAATCTCAAATACAAAATCAATTTATTAAGGATTTAGACAACTTGGTTATACTTTAATTAATGCATTCATGCTAATTACATAACACCCTTTTTATTTTTTATAATATTTAATATTCTTAGGGGAATAATAATTCTGAGGTGATGTTATGTTTGGAATAATATGTGCAATAATTTCAGGAATTGCTATGAGTATTCAAGGTGTATTTAATACCAGACTAGGTGAGAAAATCGGTGTATGGGAAACTACATTATTAGTTCAGATAATTGCCCTTATCTTAAGCCTTATCATTTTTTTATTTTTAGGTGATGGTAATTATTCTAATTTGAAGGATTCCAACAAGCTTTATTTATTAGGTGGCGCACTAGGGGTTGTTATAACCTTTACCGTAATAAAAAGTGTTAGCTCAATGGGACCTACCTTCGGTATTGGTATTATATTAATATCCCAATTACTTGCTGCCGCACTTATAGATGCCTTTGGGTTATTTGGCAGTGAACGGCTTAGATTTTCATTAAATCATTTTTTAGGTATTGCTATTATGATTGCTGGTATTGTAATATTTAAGTGGAATCATTAGGAGGGGACGGATAAGACTTGAATCTTTTTTCTAACATTAATTTTTTATTCCATTTAACAATTAACAATATAAAAGAATATGTAAAAAAAAGCGCTGAAATAAAATCTGATAAAATTATAGAAAATTCAATTAATTGGTTTGGTCATGCTACCACAATTATTAATCTATCAAATAAAATTATTATAACTGACCCTGTATTTTCCAATTCCTTAGGATATTTTAAGAGACTTGTAAAAAAACCAGTATACATAAATGATTTAAAAGTAGACTATATACTACTATCTCATGGACATATGGATCATTTAAATTTTTCATCTCTAAAAAAATTAAATAAAGATGCTGTCTTTATTGTTCCAAAAGGATATACCAGTATTGCTAGACTGCTTGGTTTTAAAAATGTATTTTTATTACATCCTGGAGATGTATATAAAGATGACTTTATAAAAATTACTGCTTACGAAGCTAATCATGATGGGAGACGCTTCTATTTTGGACATGATGATGAAAGTATTTCATTTTTAATCGAAAGAGAAAATAAAAGAGTGTTCTTCGCAGGCGATACAGCGCTCACAGATAATTTTAAGAATATATCCTGTGATGTTGCATTAATGCCTGTAGGTTGTTATAAACCTGATAGATTTTCGTATATGCATTGTACGCCAGAACAGAGTTATGAAATGTTTAAAATGATGTCTTGCCCTACAATGATACCAATTCACTATAAAACTTTTAAAATTTCATTAGAGAATTTTCAGGAGACTGAAGAATCATTATTAAATTTAAATGATAAAGCTATAAAAATTATAGACATAGGGGAGACCTACAGTTTTTAAATAGTAGATTGATTATTATTTTTATTCAAGTTTCATACTTGTATTTATTTTTAATAATCAATCTACTATTTAATTTTTTGTACAATCTCTTCATCTATTTAATCAAAATTATATAACAAAAATTTTTTTAATCCTTCATTTTTTATTAACAATAAAATTCTTTTTCATATAATATATTGAAGTAATAATATTTTGGAGAAATATATGTTTTCATCTAAAAGTAAGCTAGACCATAATCTAAAAGATTATATATCAAAAAATGCTTATAAAAGTTATAGAATACTTATACAATATAAAGATTTTCAATCTTCAGTAGTAAAAAAAATCAGTTCATATAAGGGTACTGTACATCACATTATTGAATCCTCTAATATTATAAGTGCCGAACTAAATTCAAGAGGCATAGATAGAATTTCTGAATATCCTGAAATTAAAAAAATTTACTTGGATGAATACCTATTTTTGTGCGGAATGAGTGTGACTACTGCAAATAAGATTCACTTTTCGGAAAAGTATAGTTTATCTGGCGCAGGAGTAGGAATAGGACTTGTAGATAGCGGAATATTTCCTCATCAGGACCTAACTTCCCCTAGCACTAAAATAGAGTTATTTGAAGATTTAATTAATAACTTTCGCTATCCTTATGATGATAATGGACATGGTACCTCCATGGCCGGAATTTTGTGTAGTAGTGGCATCTCATCAAATAACATGTATAAAGGAATTTGTAATAAAAGTAAGCTATTCTGTTACAAGGCATTTGATAAACTCGGTAAAGGATTTGCTTCGGATATATTATATTCTATAGAAAGTTTATCTAATATATCTAAAGAAAATAACATAAAGGTATTATGCTTGCCTTTTGAACTTTTAACTCATAATACATTCATTATCTCTTGTTTTGATTTGACATTTAAGTATGCTATATCAAAAGGATTAATTCCAATAGTTCCTAGCGGAAGTAACCTGAGTGAAAAAAATTCTATTATGGGAATTGCTACGCTACCAAGCTGTATCACTATAGGTGGTCTAAATTCAACTACCTCCATAATGAAGCCTTATACTTATTCTTCTGCAGGACCATATGGGAAATTATTAAAACCTGATCTATCTGCTGCATGCGTTAATATTATATCCTTGAATTCTGATAATAACTATATTTCAGAAAAAAACGGAATTAAGGTTTATCCAAATAAACTTGAAGTACCATATAAAACTTTTACAGGATCATCTATTGCTACAGCCTATATTAGTGGATTATGTGCGTTATTATGTGAGAAAAATCCGTCAATAACTTTCAAAGATATGATTTCCTTATTAAAGGTTGCATGTGATCCTATTGATGAGATATCAAATCAAATTCAAGGCGAAGGTATTGTAAATATAAATAAACTCATCATATGATTATTTATTTTAATGAATATTATCCATATTTAGAAGCATGCATTTGTTTTATTAAATTAGTTAATTTCTTATAAAGACAAATGCATGCTCTTTATCTTCTCTCAAATCTTATATAAAAGTAATTAATCCCAAGTATTAGTTGATTAATATTTCGCTTTATTAAGGTGATAATATGCTATAATTATTTTACATACATTAGGTTATTATATAACTTACATTATAAACTATTATGCTAATCTAATATTATTAGATAGAGTTTTGTTTTTATAATATATATTAAAAACTTTGAAAGGTAGGTAGTAAACGGAATGAGCACATTTATGTTAAAGAATAGATCTCTAGGGTTCACTCCTGTTAACAATGTATTTATAGAAAAATACATGCCACAGGCTAGAGGCGAATTTGTAAAAGTTTATTTATTGATGCTAAAGTATACTATTTCTGGTGAATTAGGCGTTAGCTCATCAATACTAGCTTCCTCGCTTAATTTGTTAGAATCAGACATTATGAATGCATTTAATTATTGGAATGATCAAGGAGCTATAAAGCTAACTCAGATAGATAAGATGGGTAATTTTAATGTAGAATTCATAGATTTAGTTGAAGAACCCTCCAAATCTACTAAACAAGTTGACTTATTAGAAGCTTTGGATAGTACAAATACTAAAGATATGCTAAAGGATATTGAAACTCTTCTAGCTAGACCTCTATCGCCAAACGAAATGTCACTTTACTTAAATTGGCAAAAGGAATTCGGTTTTTCATCTGAATTAATTCTGATTTTAATGGAATACTGTATATCAAAGGGAAAAAGTGATTCTAGATATATAGAAAAGGTTGCTATAGCTTGGCATGATCAAAAAATAACCACTATCGAGCAAGCTCAAAACTTAATAAAAAAAGCAGAGGATAAGTGGATTAATATAAGAAAAATTCTTACTTACTTAGGTATAAATAATACAGACATAATGAAACCTCAACAGGATTTAATAGAAAAATGGCTTCTTATTTATAAGTATTCAAACGAAATTATATTTAAAGCTTGTGACGTATGCTTTGAGAGATTGAATAGAGCAGATTTCAAGTATATCGACGGAATCTTAAGTAATTGGAATAAAAATAATATTAGAACTTTAGAAGATATAGCTCTTAAAGATAATAAAAATTCAAAAAATAATAAGTATCAAAAAACTTATAATACTAATAATAATGATAAATCATCTCTCAAATTTAATAATTTTGAGGCTCGAGAGTATGACTATGATTCATTAGAAAAAAAACTTTTAGGATGGGATAGCGATGATTAAAGGTTATCAAACAGAAATTTTAAAAATATATGATAAACTTAGAGAAGATGAAGCTAGAAATTTGAAGATTAGGAAAGAAGAAATATCAAAGAAGTATCCTGAAATTATTGAATTGGATAATAAAATTCAACGATTATCTTTAAAAATGGCAGTATCAATTCTTAAATCTAAAGATAGTGAAAAAACAATAGATGATTATAAGGAAAATATAACAGATTTAAGAATAAAAAAATGTGAAATGTTAGTTGAAAGAGGTTATGATCCTGAATATTTGAATTTGCGATATCAATGCAATAAATGTAAAGATACAGGCTTTATAGGCAATATAAAATGTACTTGCTATAAACAAAAGCTCATTAAGTTATACTATAAAAATTCAGAATTAGAAAATACAACATCCTATAATAACTTTGATAATTTTGATTTAAATTTGTTTTCAAGTCATAAACTTGGAGATGAAAAATATTCTCCAAGAAAAAACATGGAGAATAATTTAGAATATATATTAAAAGACTATCTTCCTAGTTTTTCAGAAATATCAACAAACTTATTATTTTACGGAAATCCAGGTAGTGGTAAAACATATTTATCATATTGTATTGCTAAATCTGTATTAGATATGGGATTCTTAGTAATTTATAAAACCTCTGATGAGTTAATTAAAAATTTAAGAGAAATAAGATTCAATAATGACTCAGGCTTAGAGTCATTATTACTAGAATGCGACTTACTAATTGTAGATGATTTAGGCGCAGAACACCTTAATGAATTTTCAGTAACTGAATTATTTAATATAATTAACAAGCGAATTCTTGCTAATAAGAAAATGCTTATCTCAACCAATTTAACTTTGCCAGGAATAACTAAGCAGTATAGCGAGCGAATCGCTTCTAGACTAATTGGAGAATTTAAGCTCTGCAAATTTTATTCTGAAGATATAAGGATTAAGAAAAATTTAGAAAAAAATAGATAATTTAAATAAACTAAACTCTAATATTATATTTATTCTCTTAATGACTATCATATTAGAGTTTTCATTTTTACTACAAATTGATATTATAAATCATATTTATTTGAAAAATCTGTTTCGCAAACTATGTTATTCTGTGTTAACATCTTATTTATATTTAAATTCCCTTTAATAACTTGTTCTTATAATACTTTCAAAATTTACCCACAGATCTGACTTGATTATAATTTTTTAAACAATAAAAAAGAACAAGTTCTTATAGACTAGAACTTGTTCTTTCATGGCGACTCAGAAGGGGCTCGAACCCTCGACCTCCGGCGTGACAGGCCGGCACTCTAACCAACTGAGCTACT
>NZ_JAKJJX010000044.1:0-33323 GCF_022320765.1 Clostridium sp. YIM B02569
AGTTAAGGTCTATAGCGCCGATGGTACTGCATGGGAGACTGTGTGGCAGAGTAGGACGTTGCGAGGTAAGTATAAAAGATAGCTATAATAGCTATCTTTTTTTGTCTTATTAGATGTACTAATTAAATTGGTAGTGAGGAAGTTTTTATATAAGGAAATATGAGCTTCAATTAGTAAATAAATATAATAATAAACTATAAGCTTATTTCATATGTTATAAAAGAATTCATGAGCCGGCATGTATTGCTTTAATTTAGTTTTTATATTGTTTCTAGAATAAGTGGGAAAAAAGCCATTTATAAGAAATAATCATATTAAGTTGAGCTTTTCTATGTTACTTATTTACATATATAGAATATATATTATCAATTTAATTTTCTTGTAACATATGAAGTAATATGTTAAAATAGTGTCAAATAATTAGGTGTAAAAGTTTTATTATTGGGATTTATCAAAAATACTCTGATAATAATATTAAAACAATAATATTGTTATACGATAATTAAATAATAAAAGCTAAATAAAGATTCAAAAAATATGATATATTTAAAAGGGATATGAGAGGAGAATATTTAATGGAGGCAGGTTGTAATTCATCTGAAGGAGAATCTATCTTAAATAATTGGATGAAGGAAAAGTGTGATAATATGGAGTTGGTAGTAGTGAATGATATTCCGATTTTAGTGGAGGATTGTTTATCTATACTAACAGGTACTGTTGCTAAAGTTAAAAACTCAACTGACAAGTTAATTGTCACAACTATAGACAATACTAATTATGTTTTAGAATCGTTCACAGAAATGAATATTACAAATTAAACGTATTTTGAAAATTCATATTAACATGTTGGAATTCGATTTTATACAGAAGGAGATAGCTTTTTACAAGACTATAAGAGTAATATTTGGATTCCTATAATATCAGAGAGTAATAATTAGTAATAAAATATTTTAAATTAAATATAATTGGCTTAGTATTGCCGAAATTTAAAATAAAAGCAGGTGGTTTTAATTAAACTACCTGTTTTTATTTTAGAATAAAACGAGTTGACTCTCCTTTTTATATATTAGAAAGTGGCTATAAAGGTTAAGGTATCCATAAAGTGCAATGAAAATAGTTTTAATAGTCGTAGGAGATTTAATGTATTCTGATGAAAAAATTAACAAGCTACTTTGAAGTTCATGAAATTATTTTGATAGTAATGTATTTATGTGAATAATATTCATGTAAACCCTTTATAAGGAATAAAATCCTTGTATGTTATGAATTGTAGGGGATATGCCACTATGATATAATTATGTTAAAAGATGAAGCAAACACTATAAGAAATTATGGAATGCAAAATTATATGGACTAAATTCATAGAATATGTATGACAGTTACTGAATAATGTAAGATAAAGTAATATTCTGTCACTATTCGTTTGAATAGTTTTTTGTTATATAGAATTATAATAAAATTAATCAAATCTGTTTATCAGTACAGTTCCTTAGAAGTGCAGATAAAAAGTTACTTTGATTTATAGGAGGAGGGAAGAAGGTCTAAAAGAGTGGTGATAAGCTTAATTAAGCACATTTACGAAAGATAAATTTAAGGAGGGGTACACAAATGAAAAAAATTATTTCAGCAGTTACTTTTTTATTAGTAGCATTTGGATTTACAGCAAATGTTAATGCAGTGGTAGTAACATCAGTCTCAACATCAAATGAACGAGTAATTGTCGTATTTAAAAATAAAGCTGATAAAAATGTAGTTTCAAAAGCTAGAGGAAATGTAAGACGAGAATACAAAAATGCAAACGTTCTATCAGCATCTGTTCCTACTACAGCTATTAAGGATTTGAAAGATGATCCCAATGTATTAGCCGTAGAACAAGATATAATAGTTAAAACAAATTCTCAAACAGTAGACTGGGGAGTGAATAAAATCCAAGCTCCGACAGCATGGTCTTCAAGTTATACTGGAAAAGGAGTAAAAATCGGAATTGTTGATACTGGGATAGCTAACCATGAGGATCTATCAGTTGCAGGTGGTGCAGCTTTCACATCTTATACAACATCATATTTAGATGATAATGGGCACGGAACGCACGTTGCAGGTATAATAGGAGCGAAAAATAATGGTTATGGAATTGTTGGAGTTGCTAATGAGGCAAGCCTTTATGCTATAAAAGTATTAGGAAATGATGGGGCTGGATACCTTTCTGATATAATCGCAGGAATAGATTGGTGTATTACAAATAAAATGGACATTATTAACTTAAGTCTTGGTAGTTCCGTACCATCAACTGCATTGCAACAAGAAGTGGACAAGGCTTATAATCAAGGCATTTTAGTTGTTGCGGCAGCAGGAAATGATGGTACATCAGATGGATCAACGGATACAGTAGATTATCCAGCAAAATATGGTTCGGTTATAGCAGTGGTGGCAATTGATTCTAATAATAAAAGACCTTCGTTTTCCTCTACAGGAAATACTGTTGAAGTAGCGGCGCCAGGGGTTAATGTTCTTAGTACATATTTAAATAATAAATATGTATCTATGAGCGGTACTTCAATGTCAGCACCTTTTGTTACAGGAGATTTAGCATTATTAAAGCAGGCTAATCCAGGGCTTTCTCCAAATCAATTACGTGCAAAACTTAATGAAAATGTTATTGATTTAGGAATAAGCGGAAAAGATAGTTGGTATGGTTATGGGCTAATACAAGCACCTAAAGGACAAACATCAACGGTGACACAGCCAATTTCAACAATACCAACCAATACGCAACCTGTTACTACTCAACCAGTTGTAAGTCAGCCTGTGACAACGCAACCTTCAAAATTAGGGACAAGAACGGTTGTGTCTACAAATAAAGCCTATTACTTAGCAGGTGATATAATATATATTAAAGCTAAGGTTACAGATACTTCTGGCAAAGCAATTCAAGGAGCAGCCGTTAAATTTAGTATTACTTCACCCAAAGGTGTTGTGACAGTATATAAAGGAATGACAGATAGATATGGAGAGGCTTTTTTTGGTATTTTGACATATAGAATTACAGGAAAAGGTACTTATAAAGTTCTGGCTGAGACTACATATAGTAGTTATAGGACAAGTTCGTCTAATACTGCATTTCAAATTTATTAAAAATAGTTTATATAGTAGAACTTAGTGAAATACATTACCTACCACCATTTTGTGGGAGGTAATGTATTTTTTGATTAGAGGACATTACTAAAGCAAGGAATAATTCACAATAAAAAAGATAGATGTATTGGAATTTGTTGGGCTAATTACTATAATTAATAAAAAATGTTTGTTTTATAGGAGGTATTTCGCTGATATTGTCGAATATTAATTAAAGTACTAATCTAATATTTTAGAAATATATAATAACTTAGGAGGAAAAACATGAATATTAAAAGGAAGTTGACATTAACACTTCTTCTTGCGAGTTCTGTGCCTTTAATAATATTCACAATCATTAATTTGTTTTTTTCACAAAAGATTGCGATAGAAAATGCACTAGCTGATAATTTTAAAAGAGCACAAATTGTGGATGAAAAGATAAATGGTCTAATTGAGAGGAATATGTATGGGATAAAGAGCATGGCGAGAAATCCTATTATTAGTTCCTATGATGCAGAAAAATCTAAACAAATTTTAGTTGAGAGTTCAAAAGTATATCCAGATTTATCATTTACGGCTGTTACTAAATTAGATGGAGTTCAGTTTGTAAGAAGCGATGACTCTAAATCATCGGATATATCAGATCGTAATTTTTATAAATCAGCACTTAAAGGACAGGATGAGGTTGTATCTGAAGTTCTTGTAAGTAAAGATAATGGAAGTTTAATCACAGTTTTAGCAACGCCTATTAGAGATAAAGAGGGCGGGATTGTAACGGGAATCTTACAAGGAAACATTGAACTTCCAGTGCTAAATTCTTTTGTTAAAGAGCTTTCGCAGGATAATGCAACTGTTTATATCGTAGATTCAGACGGCAAATTGCTAGCTCATCCTACTAAGACATTAGACAAGCCAGAAGATCGTACAGATTTAAATGATTTCGAATTTATTAAGAAAGGTGTAAAAGGGGAGAGTGGTTCCGAAGAAGTAGTTAAAGATGGGAAAAGTATGCTTGTGAGCTATGTTCAGGATAAAAAGACAGGATGGGTTATTTGTGCTGAAATTCCTAAAAGTATTACTGTTGAAAAAAGCATACATTCTTTAATTAACACTAGTTTAATAGGAATAGTTATATTGTTTATTACATGTGGAGGAGTTTTTGTTCTAGTTGGTTATGCAACTAAACCATTGCATATACTTTTAAATGCAGCAAATAAGATTTCAAATGGAGATTTAACAGTTAATAATATAAACATAAAATCCAACGATGAGATAGGTAATTTAGGAAGAGCATTTGAAAAAATGGCTGTTAACTTACGAGAGGTAATAAATAATATTAAAGAACATTCAGAGAGAGTTTCATCAGCATCTAGTGAGATGACAGATGTTTGCGAGCAGCAGTCAAAAGTTGCTACAAATTCTGCAGAAAATGTTAATGAAATTGCGGAAGGTTCTATGTTAGTAAGCTCTAAGATAGATAAAATAAATTCTAATATGAATATTTTAGATAGCGCAATAAAAGATATAAATGAAAAATCAGATAATGTTTCTTCGGCGGTGCAAACTGCGTCTAGCTATTCTGAGAAAGGAAGTGAGGCACTCCATAAAGTTAACTCAAGTATGGTTAATATTCAAGGTTCAGTTAACGATACATCTAAAGTTATAGACAAGCTTGGAGAGCATTCACAAGCAATAGGGAAAATTACAGAAGTAATAAAGGGCATCTCAGAACAAACAAATCTGTTGGCTTTAAATGCAGCAATAGAAGCAGCACGTGCCGGAGAACAAGGAAAAGGATTTGCAGTTGTTGCTGATGAGGTTCGTAAATTAGCAGAACAATCTGGAGAAGCTGCGGGGCAGGTTAGTACTCTTATAAATGGCATACAAAAAGAAACTGAAAATGTAGCTTTAGTTATGAATAAAGGCATAAATGAAGTTAATGATGGATCTAAAGTAGTAAATGAAGCTAATAGCTATTTTCAATTAATATTTAAATCTATACAAGAAGTTGAATCTAATATGCAGGAAGTAAGTAATGCTATAGATAATATGAATAAAACTGAAAAGGAAGTATTTGTTAATATTAGTGATATTACACAGCTTTCTGAGGCTGTAGCAGGAGAGACTCAAGGAATATCTGCGGCTACAGAAGAACAAGTAGCTTCAATTGAAGAAATGACAGCATCAGTTCAAAGCTTTAGCGATATGGCTACAACGCTTAAAGAATTAACAGATAAGTTTAAGACAAATTAATACTATTTATCTGTAGCGTAAAAAAACTCAATGATAATTATCTACTTTCCATAAATAAGTGGTTATTTTATTAATGGATTAAAATTTAATATGCTCCCTTTTATGATCGATAGTTTTTTACTGTCTACCATGTAGGGAGCATATCATTAATTTATAGTGCGATAGTCCTTTTTTGCTTATAAATTACGAAATAGTAGTGAAACTATTATATTCTATATTATGAAAATTTTAGTTTGGATAATATAGCTAAAATGAGTTGATGAAACTAATAAATTCTAAATATTCAAGCCTTTGAGCATTTAGATAAGATTGGAAGTTTCTGATAATGGATCTATCTGAACTAGTTAAAATATTATTCTCGCACCACTTCTTATAAAATTTGTATCTATAACGTGCCGCTTCAGAAGATATCGAACAGTACGTTTCTATGTCATGAGAAGATCTAATATTCAACTTATGAAGAATTACTGGATTAGATAATAAAAGACCAGTAAAATAATTTGCTTCAGCTTCCATAATTTTATATTCAGATTCTGACAGGTAGTCATCAAATATTTTAGTATTATCAGATGAATAATGGCTACATAAAATATGACCTAATTCATGAGTTAAAGTCCATCTAATTCTTTCATCAGATTTAAAATCTAAATCATTATAATAAATTATATATTTATTTGAAGGTTTAAAATAATCAGTACATCCTTCGTCAGAAGTTAATATTTCAAAAGTTTCTTCTTTGGTTAAATTGTGATCAAGCATGAATCGATGATAAGAAACTATTTTTATATTATCGAAAGAACCTATTATTTCAAATACGTTTATAGGAAACTTACTAATATTTAATTTTATATAAATATCATTAACTATCTGTTTTATACGCTTATATCTAATCGTCGAAGTACTCATCAAAAGCAGACCTTAAAATTTTCATCATTTTTTCTTTGTTTTTAGGATCCATTTTTCTTCGAGCTCTCTCAATTCTTCTTATATCATCATCGCCAAATCCAGGGTCACTAATTCTCTTATCAGGAAAGTCTAACTCTTCTATATTATCAGACAATAAGTAATCAACAGTAGTATTTAAAGTATTTGCCAACTTAATTAATGTATCATTGCTAGCACCTTGTCTATTTCCTTCTATCATTCCTATAGTAGACTGACTTACACCAATAGCTTCAGCTAACTTTTGCTGTGTAATTTTTCTCTCTTTTCTAAGTAGTTTTACTTTATCACCTAACATTATAAATTCACCTCTTACGATAATTTTATCATAGTGACCGATAAAATCAATAAAAAAATTAAAAAAGTGAAAGTAATTTTATTATTAAGCTTTGGCCTACATTATTTGTATAACGTGAGGATAAAATAATTAATAAAATTAACATTCAAATTAAAGAATTAAAGGAGATACATATGAAAATGAAGAAATCGGCACTTTTATTAACTGGCATAACAATACTTAGTTTCTTATTAATGAGAAATTTTCATGTTAATAATCTGAAGTGTACTAATCCAATAAAAAAAGAGGTTTTAGCTGTTAATAAAATTAATTATTTTAATATGGAAGTATCTTTACGTGATGAATCAAAACAATACGAAATAATTGATGAAGTTTATAGTAAAGATCATGTGAAGATTAATTACCCACAAGTAAAACATTATGCTGATGCAGTAAAGCTTGAATCCATAAATAAAGATTTAAAGAATGCAGCCCTAAGTATTATAAATATATATGTTGAGAATGATACAAATATTAAGGATATAAGCATGGAAGTAAATTATGAAGTGAAAACTAAAAATAATAAATATATATCAATAGCTTTTAATGGACTAGTAAATATTAAAGGAACAGCATATCCAACTTCAATCTTTTATACGGTTAATATAGATTTAGAGAACGGTTTAACAGTTGGTCTTTCAGACTATGCTAATGCGCAGGGAGTACTAGAAAAATTAAAAAAGTTAGATGATGTTAAAATGCTTTCAGAGGATGATAAATTAATAGATGCACAGAAGTCTGTTATAAAAAACATTAGTGATGATGAACTTTTAAATATATTAAAAGATGCTGATTTTCACGAGAAAGATGGTGTGATTGAAATTCCAAAGAAAGGAGCCTATAGCTATATGGAAGATAATAAAATAGTAATTAGCATTCCAATGATTCATGCTATAGGAGATCATGCGGAATTTATAATAGAAAAGCAATAGAAATCTTTAAGTAAAGTTTTTGTAAGATAAAAAATATAGTTGAGATTGACCACCTATATTTTTCAATTCATTGATGCTGTCTAGCCTCCGCCAGTAACATTTTTGAAAACTTATAATTCTAGTTTTTGAGCCTTATACATTTGAATAGTATAGAAAATGTAAGTAAGTTATTAAAAATTAAGAATTTAGTAATAAGAATATATTACTATTATATGATATAATTGGATAATAGATTTTGATGCAGATAATTATTTATTCAATTAAAATATATAATTTGGAGGGCGAAATATGGCAAGTGTATTAAATGATGAAGAAATACTATGTTCTATTAATTCTTACAAAGATATTAAAGCTTCAAGTAAAGTAGCAAATACGTTGGTTAATTTGCTAGCACAGGGAGTTGCAGGTGGAGTAGTAAATGATTTTAAATTGATTCTTACTCCTAAAAATTTATATATACAGGCTATTACTCATGCTGTTTGGGGAGGGCTATCTGATATTGCTTATACAGATAAAATATCAAGAGAAAATATAAAATCATTTAATGTCAAAAATGAAGATGCGAAAGAATATATTGAAATAATAACAAAAGATGATAAAGTAGCAAACTTTATTAGAGATAATGAAAAAAAGAACGATTTAGCATTAGTGATGTCGTCAATTTTAAAAGAAGGTAAATAAAATTCAATTGAAAAATCATTGAGAAAGTCATCTTGTATGGAAATGTCATTTAGTTAACTAAATGACATTATTTATATAGTGGCTTTTTTGATATAAGGTGAGTTTTAATGCTATTAGCCTAAACTATATATAGCTGCTCTTAAGCAGAAGTAAATCGCGTTTTGCTGATTGTAGTCTTAAACTTATAAATTGTACAAAATCTTAATTGGAATTTATAGTAATTATAAAAGTAGAATCATTAAATACTAAATAAATCTTGTAGATTTATTCTCTTTTAAGATATAGTCACTTCTCCATTTCCAACTACAACTATTTTATATCCATCTTTAAGCGGAAGTAAATTATATTTCTGTGATTGAGGTCTCAATCGTAAAGACTGTATAAAATTTTGTTCGGAATCAAAAACAAGTATGTAAGCACGCTCATTATAAGAATCATTTTGAATAGTATAACTTGTATTAGGAGATAGTTTTAAATCTTCTAATGTGTAGAACCCCTTTTTTAAAACTCTAGATATGGACAGAGCCTGAATTGTTGAAATATTTAATGACAAAAATAAGAAAAATAATATTGAAACAGTAAATTTTTTCATAGATATGACCACCTTTATATTTTTTGCTAAAGTAAACTAATCTATATACTCTAAGAAATAGTAATTTCACCATCTCCAATTATTATTATCTCATATCCAATTTGGATAGGTGGTAAAGCATATTTTTCTGATTTAGGGACTAATCTTATAAATTCCTGAACAATTTCATTTGAATCAAAAAGAACTACAGAAACATATTCAGTGGGAGAGGTATTTTGTATTGTATGCAGAGCATCAGGGGATAAATTTAAATCTTTTGTTGTATAAAAACCCTGTCTAAGAATTCTAGGCTGATCGGCAGAAGCCGTTATTGTTATATTAAATAATAAGAAAATAAAAAATATAATGCTGATTTTTCTCATTAAAGTAATCCACCTTTCTAAATTGAACTGCAAATATATTTTATTTTTTGAAGATAAAAAAAATATATTCACAAAACATAATTTTAAATATTTTAGTTCTTTGCTCAGTAACAATGCATTTCCAATTTTCATATTATGTTATGAAGAATATGCTGCAGATGTAGCAGGGAGGGAAATTAATGACTGAAGAGCAATTTGTGGTGTTTCATATAGGAAAAGAGAGGTATGCGGTGACAATAGAACAAGTTAATGAAATTATTGGTTATGTGGCTCCTACTAAAATACCATTGAGTAGAGAATATATACTAGGAGTCATAAATTTAAGGGGAAGAATTATACCAATTATTAATTTGGGTCAGAAGATCTGCATAAAAAATGAAAAAAGAAATGATGAACAGAAAATAATAATTATTGAAGATAGTGAAGGAGCTTTTGGTGCTATCGTTGATGAAGTAGAGGATGTTACAAGGATTCCAAAAGATAGTATAAAAAAGATTAATTATGATGTATGTAACGGAAATGAATATATAATTGGAATTGCCAAACAAGATAATTATCTAATAGTTATATTAGATTTAAATTTATTTTGGAGGAAGTGTTCAAATGAAATTTACAATCAGAAATAAACTTATTGCTTCATTTGGGTTAATAATTTTGCTAACGTCTTTTTTAGGAGTGTATTCTATAATATCAATTAAAAATGTAAAAGATAAAGCAAGTGAAATTGCAGAAGTTTGGTATAAGAGGAGCGAATTGGCTCATACTATGGATCAAAATATGTCAGAATATAGACTTAGAGAATACAGACATGTACTAGAAGATGATCCTGACTTAATGAACGCTACAGAAAAAGAACTTCAAGATTTGAGAGAAGAGTTTGAAGATGAATTAAAAGAATATCAAGGAACTATGATATCAAGCGATGATATGGGGATATTTAAAGAAATTAAAGAGTATTATCCTAAGTATTTTGAAACTAGCAGGAAGACTATTGAATTAAGTAGAGAATCTCAAAATAAGGATGCATTTAATTTAATGTATGGAGAATCTAGACAGGATTTTGAGAATGTAAATAGCGCAATTGAAAAACTTGTTCAATATAACCAGGAACAGGCGAATTTGGCCAATATACAAAATGATCAAATTTATAATCACTCAAGATTAATGCTCACACTGAACGTAATAATTATAATAATAATCAGTCTTGTAGTAACAATATCTATAATAAATATTATTACAAAAAGAATAAACTTTTTGGTTAAATTTATTAATAAAACTGCGAATTTAGATTTAGTATTTGACCAAGCTGGTTTGAATATAATAAAAAGATATAAGGACGAATTTTACGATATGGGTATTGCAGTAGCAAACATGAGAAGAACACTAAGAGAACTTGTGGAAAGTATTAAACAGAACTCCGTAAATGTAGCATTAAATTCTGACGTTTTGTCAAATATAATATCTGAAACATCTCAGTCAATAGAGGCTATAGCGAAGGCAATTGATGAAATGGTACAAGGTTCTACTGATCTTGCAAGGAATACTGAAACTGGAGTAGATAAATTAGAGGTTTTAGCAAAAGAAATTCATGATTCGGTAGAAAATACTAATTCAGTGAAGAATTATATAGAATTGGCGTCAAAATCAAATTTGGAAGGTATGGAGAATATAAATAAATTAAAAAGTGTTGTAGAATCAAACCATAAAGTAGCGGAAAATATACTTGATCAAGTTAGTGTTTTAAATAACAAATCTCAATCAATTGAGAAAATAACTGACGCAATTAAGAGCATTACATCACAAATTAATATATTGTCTCTTAATGCAACTATAGAAGCAGCAAGAGCGGGCGTACAAGGAAACGGATTTTCTATTGTAGCGGAGGAAATTAGAAAACTTGCATATGAAGCCGCTGACTCAACAAAAGAAATAGATGCCATTGTTAGGGAAGTTAAGAAGGAAATAAATAAGACTAAATCAGAAATGAAAACCGTAGGAGATATGGTAATTCAAATGGGTCAGGTATCAAATGATACTGAAAAGGCATTTAAAACTATAGAAAATTCAGCATCTAATATTGTTAAACAAATAGATAGAATAGTATTTAGCATAAGTAGTATAGACAATAATAAAAATGATGTTATAGGAAGCATAAGCGATATGTCTGCAATAGCAGAAGAGTCAGCTTCTACTACGGAGGAGATATCGGCATCTATAGAACAACAGTCTGCAAGTATGGAACAAATAAATCAATCTGCCAAAAATTTAAAGAATGTTTCCATAGAGCTGCAAGATTTAATAGCTAAATTTAGAACTTAAACTAATGATGAGGTGTAGTAGGTATGAAGATTCTACACCTTAAATTTTTTTGGAGTATATAGAAGTTAACAAGCAATAGAAGAAATGTTTACCAAATGTGTTATAATTGATAATAATAACAAAAGTTAAAGATATAATTTAAGCTTATGGGGGGCAAAAAATGCAAAACATATATCTTTTTATTTCTACTTTATTTGCATATTTTACGAAAGGTATAACTGGCTTTGGAAATACACTTGTTATGGGGTCGTTATTTTCCTTTGTAGTATCAAATAGATTAACAACACCAGTAGATCTTCTCTTTGGAATTCCAACAAATACATATATGGCATGGAAAGAAAGAAAAAATATTTCTTTAAAAATTGTCATTCCATTATCTCTCATGCTACTAGCAGGTATTGTACCTGGAACATTACTATTAAAGGCTGGAAGTGATCGGATATTAAAATGTATACTAGGTGTTGTAATTGTTGGAATTGCAGTAGAAATGTTAACAAGAAAACATAGTAAAATTCAAAATAAGAAAACTAACATTCTTTTTCTTATATTAATAGGAGTAATTTCAGGGATATTAGCTGGGCTTTATGGAATTGGAGCACTTTTAGTTGCATATGTCAGTAGAACTACGGAGAATAAAAATGAATTCCGCGGAAATATCTGTTGTATTTTTTTAGTAGATAATATATTTAGATTTTTCTTATACTTATTTACAGGAATATTAACTAAGGAAGCATTAATTATGGCTTTATGTCTTTCTCCAGCAGTTATTATTGGAATGATTATAGGAGTTAAAGTTGATTCAAAGATGGAAGAAGAAACAGTTAAAAAATCAGTAATAGCTTTACTTATAGCAAGTGGAATGATTTTATTTTTAAAGAGCTTTTTTAGCTAATAATGCATAACCCAAATAATAAAAGGACATTAGATATATCATTATTAAATTAATTTTTAAAATTAAAATTAGAATATTTAAGTAATATTAAAAACATATAATAAAGTAATGAAAACTATGTTATAATTTATATAGTATAGTTTTTACTATTGGATAAAATATATTAAATTTAAGGGGGAGTTAAATGACGAAAAAATATAATGATATTTGGGTTAAAGCAAGCAGAATATTATTTATGATAATAGGTTCAATTTTGGTAGCAGTAGGTTTAGAGATATTCTTGATACCTAATAATATAATAGATGGAGGCATGACTGGAATATCAATTATGGCAAGCTATCTAACAAAAGTACAACTAGGAGTATTTACATTTCTATTTAATTTACCATTTGTTATAATAGGATATAGGCAAATAGGAAAAACATTCGCTATTTCAACTATATTTTCAGTAATATGCTTGTCAGTTGTAGTAACATTGCTTCATCCAGTTCCAGGAATAACACAAGATGTACTTTTAGCCACTATATTTGGTGGAATTATAATAGGAGTTGGAGTAGGCTTGATTATAAGAAATGGTGGTTCTTTAGATGGAACAGAAATTGTAGCTATAATATTAGAAAAGAGAACTGCATTTTCTATTGGGGAAATAGTTATGTTTTTTAATCTTTTCATCTTAGGAACTTCGGGGTTTATATTTGGATGGGATAGAGCGATGTATTCTTTAATAGCATATTTCATTGCTTTTAAAACCATAGATATAACAGTTGAAGGCCTTAATGAGTCAAAAGCAGTAATAATTGTATCGGATAAAAATAATGAAATATCAGAAGCAATAATGGCTAGGCTTGGTAGAGGAATTACTTTGTTAGATGGAAAGGGCGCTTATAGTGGCACAGAAACAAATGTTATTTATGTGGTTCTATCAAGGCTTGAAATAGCAAAGCTAAAAAATATTGTCCATGGTTTTGATGAAGATGCATTAGTTACAATTACAAGTGTTGAAGGAACGGGCAAAAAATACGCAAAGAAAGCTATACATTAATTTATAGCAATCATAAAATATAATAAAAATATGTTAAATAATTGCATAAGATTATAGACTTAAAAGAGCCGAAATTAATTTTAGTTTTGGTTCTTTTTGCGTTCTTATTTACAAAATACCCTAAAAGTAGTAATATATATGCGAACGTATGTTTGCAATAGCGTCGTCTGATAATTTAAATATGTTTAGGTATTATATTGAAATAACCAACTTTAAATATTAAATGACATTATATATAAAGCTATAGGGAGATGGTTCTATGTTAACAGAAAAACAACAAGAAATATTGGATATTATAAAAAACTATATAGGCAAAGAGAAGATATCTCCAACGGTTAGGGAAATTGGAAAGTTAGCAGGATTGGCATCTACATCAAGTGTACACGCTCATATAGAGCGATTGGAAAGGAAAGGATATATATATAGATCAAGTAATTGCCCACGAAGTATTCGAATAAAAGATAATATTTAATTAAGATGAATATTACAAAGCATAAAAGTTCAAAAAAATCAATAAAAACTTTAGATGGGACTATTTAATCTATAAATGAAAATAAGGAAGATTGTATTAGTAACATATCTTCCCAAGAAAATTGATATTTTATTAATATGTAGAATTTTAAAGCTTTTATAATATAAGACTATTCAAATGAATTTTAGATATTTTTTTGATTTGCTAGGAAAAGGTGATATTACCGCCTCCAATAATTATGATTATGGAACCAAATTCTAAAGGCTTTACAAGGTAATCAGGAGAATTCGGTTCAAGTCTCAAAAATTCCTGCATTTGTTGATTTGAGTCAAAAATAATGATAACTGATCTACCAGTAGGGGATGTATTTCTAACTTTATAAGTAGTATTTGGTATTAAGCCTATATCCTTAACTCTGTAAAAGCCTTCGGTTAAGGTCTTTGGGTTGGGATCAGCATAAGCGCTCCTTATACTCATACTAAGAGACATAAATAAGAAAACAGAAAATATAATAATAAATTTTTTCATTGGTACAACTACCTTTCATAGTTTTGTCTATAGAATCAAACTATTCTTTCTAGCTTTTCTTTAGTATGCGATTATTAAATAAAAACTATGTATAATTCACTCAGTGAAAGTGCAGTAGAAGACATAATATGAATTAGAAAAGGATAGAGTTGTATTTTAGATACTAGTTAACTAGGTAATCAGTAATAGATTATAGAAATTTAATTGTAACGTAGATCAATAAATAAAGGAGTTACTTTCAAAATAAGTATAAAATTTCATTTACAAAATATGTTATAATTAATTCATTATAATAACTTTTGTGAGTTCGGTATTTGGATAATAGATAGAATGTGTTAAAGAGGCGTTTAATGTTGAAGTTGCAACTGGTGTAATCCTAGTATTAATACTTATAGTAATTGAAATGATTTTTGGAAGAATTATAGATTTTAATTATATAAAATCTTGATTTGTGAAAGCAATTATAAAGTAATTTTTTAGTGGTTTGGTAAGTTCTATTATATAGATAGAAGCATAATCCTATTGTTTTTGGGAATAGGATTATGAAATATCTAAAAGTTGATCAGTTTATTTTAAGGATATTAATTAATAAATTCAACTTCTAGCGGGTTTCTATCTACGATTTTTTTATATTTATATTTTGGATAGCCAACCATGACAGCTCCTGTTATAACTTTGTTATCAGGAATGCGAAGCAGTTCTAGTAGTGGATTATAGTTTGAAAAAGCGCACATTTCAAATAATCCAGCCCAGCATGAACCTAATCCAAGAGTAGTAGCAAACAATTCAAGATATGAGAATGCAGAAATAGTATTTTTTATTCCATTTTTAAAATCTTTTGTAGATGTTGCTAATATTATGTGTGGAGCATTACGTAAAATTGAGTCTTCACCAGCGTCTCTATAATTTTTAACATGTCTTGAAAAGCTCCAATGTGGCGATGGGGAATTTTTAAGTTGATCTTCCATCCATTCTACTACTATGCTTGCAGCTTGTTGTAAAATCTTTTTATTTTTTATTATAATATATGAAAGTCCTTGTGTATTACTAGCTGTAGGTGCAAAACGAGCTATGTTAACTAATTTTAATAGTGTCTGTTGAGGAACTTGGGTTTCCTTGTAGCAACGGATTGAACGGCGAGACCTAAGAAAAGATTCAGCAGTGCTAGAATCTATGAGTGGAAATGATTCTAAATCCAATTGATTAGATAAAGGTGTTTTAATATTATCTATTGAACTAGAGGGACATATTGCAACACAATGGCCACAGGAAATACAATTATCTGGGTGAATAGCTATTGGTCCATTTTCATTCATAGATAAAACTCCACTTGGGCATACATTTGAACAAAGTCCACATTTAACACATGTTGATTGATTTACAGTAATTAATTCCATTGATATCACTCCTATTTGAGAATACTTAATAAAATCCTAGATTAATTATTTTAGGATACTTACAAAATATAATTTATATGTTATAGGAATTATTATCAAGAACGCACTTTTTAGTAACGTAGTTACTATTTATATACTTGAAATTAAAGAGGTAGTCAAAAATGATGAGATTTAAAGGAATTGAATACAATTGTTCTATGGAATTAACTTTAGATATTATAGGAGGAAAATGGAAGCCGATAATTATTTGGCAGTTAGGTAAAAGAACCATGAGATTTAATGAATTAAAAAGAAGTTTACCTAATATTACACAAAAGATGTTAACTCAACAGCTGAGAGCTTTAGAGGATGATGGGTTGATTAATAGGATAGCTTATAATCAAGTACCACCTAAAGTTGAGTATTCTTTAACTAACTATGGAAGAAGTCTCTTACCTATTTTAGCTGATTTATGTGATTGGGCAATTGATTATTCAAATACTGTTGAGGAAAAGAATATGCTTAAAGAAAAGATATGATAGGAAATTAAATAAAATTAAAAAATAAAGTGTTCTTATGTGGAAATACATTGGGATGGGGGGGACTCCTACAACGAGGAGCCCGAAAAATAATTATGAAAACTTAATTTATGTCACATAATTAGTATTGCACATATAGAGAGAAATATTCAAAATAAGAATAAAAAATTTAATATTTCCGGCTAGGGATTCTTGAAAGGTGATTTAATTATAAGCAAAAAAATTATAGCTAAAAATATTTGTACTTACTTATGTAAAATATTTATCACTATAAAGTGTTTCGGCATTTTGTAAGATAGATATATTATGCATATTCAATAAAGTCAATATAAGCAAAGATTTACTGAGAACTATAGGAAATTCAATACTAATTATATATATTGAAATGGACAATAAGTATTTATTTGATAATTTGAGATTGTAGTTAATATATGATTATTATAAAAACATAAAAAATAGAGGTAGTATCAGTGGGGGACACTAACGATACTGCCTCTATTTTAATTAAGATATTACTCTTTTCATATAAGAGTATTGACGATGTTTAAGTAAAATATACAACTTAAACAAAAAAATTTAAGTAGCATTAGTTGAGTTAATATAAAGCTAATTATTATTATAAAAAGTGGAATTGATATATAACTAAGAAGAAAGTTTTAAGCTAGGGAAATCCATATGCATAAGTACGTGTAACATAATTTATCATTGGCTCATAAAATATATTACAGTTAGTAAACTTATGATAAAGAGGAACTGAAATTATGTCAATTTAAACAGAGGAAATTGAAGTTACTACTGCAGAAAATCAATTTCAAGCTGAAATAAGTGATGGCAACATTGTTGATTCTTTATTTCAAAACTCTATACAAATATCGAAGACTGGTCCTGCATATAGCAGAGTTGGAGATATAGTAACTTACACCTATGCTATTACTAATACAAAATCTACTAGGAGATGGAACAAATTTTTTGATTTAGCATACATTTATATAATTAGGGTGAGAAATATGTATACAGAAAGAACTTTAATAAGATGTATATTTAAGTACAAAGGAAAAAAATATAATATTGAGGATATAATGCCACATTGTTTAGAAAAAGAAAGCTTACTATTTTTATATGAACACGGGAATTATTCAGATGATATCTATAGAGCATCTTTAATAAGAATAAGATATGGTGATGATGAGATTCCTAAATTACCAAAAGGAAGTAATGAAATTGAGTTAGTAGATATTGATATAAATTGTAATTAAGCACCACAAATGTAGGTGCTATTTTAATGCTTAAAACTATGATACGAATTTTAGGTTGAAGTTCGAAGAGTATAATAATAAAAATACAGAATAACTGAACATTATGAATACAAAAGAATATAGTTAGAAAGTAAAATACATTATATGGAATATGTGGTATAATGAATTCAATATGTTAATATTAAGAGCTGTTAATTTAGAGAAAAAGGTATTGTTAGATGTTTCGTATAGTACATAAAATTAATAAAGCAGTATAAATTTATAGCTCCACAGGTTATAAGGTATTATGTATCTTAGTTAAATAAATTAAAGACATGTTTTGTAACAGGGGGGGTAACCAATGATAGTAGCAGTTTTATCAGATATTCATGGAAATGGAGTAGCATTAAAATATACTATAAGAGATTTGAAAGAACTAGGGATTAGCAAAATTATAATTCTAGGAGATGTAGTTATGAAAGGACCAATGCCATCTGAGGTTCTTAAATTGTTAAATGATGAAGAACTAGAAGTCTTGACGTGGATTAAAGGAAATACAGATATGTGGTTTAAAGAGTTTTTAAAAGTTGGAGAAAATTTATCAGATAAGGAAAAGCAACTGCATCTATATTATAAATATTCAAAAAAGTATTTAAGTCATGATCAGGTAGAGTTTATAGATAATTTACCATTAGAGTCCTCAATTATACTTAATAATATTGAAGTACTTTGCGTTCACGGAACACCAAAATCTATAGTTGAAGCAATTGATGGAACTGTACATAAAGATGATATTAAAAAGGCTATAAGTGGAGTGAAGGAAAGATTAATCTTATGCGGGCATTCTCACAGTTCTTTTATAGGGGAAGTTGATGGTAAGAAAATATTTAATGTTGGAAGTGTTGGAAATTCTCTTGATGGGGATAATAGAATATCTTATGGCATATTAGAATTCTTAGAAGATGAAGTCAAATTAATAAATAGACGCATTGAATATCCAGTAAATAAAATTATTGATATAGCTATAAAAAATAAATTCCCTTTTATTGATCAATATAGAAATTGTATATTAAATGCCAGATAATAGATGTACTGTCTAGATAAAAAAATAGAGTATAACACAACTAATGAGCCTCCTCCGAAAAGAGGCTCATTAAATGGATTACAATGAAGGGAAAGTTATAATTTATCCCAAGAGTATTATATGGAGTTAAGAAATAAATATTCATTATAAGGAAATTATTATTGCTATAAGATAATAATTATGATTTGAATAAATTTAAGAGTGAGAGCTCTATTGCTGAATAGTGATTGCTATTTCACCTTTTCCAACTATAGCAATACGATCATCATCTAGAATAGTACCTAAATTTACAGACTCATTTGCAGTATCAAACTTTTTATAAAAAATTTCATTACCATTTGGGTCAAATATTATTAGGCTTGCAATCTCATCTGGCGTTGTAAGCATGGCTGTGGCTTTAACTTGTTGCGTATCTGTAATATCATATACCCCTTCTTTATATGTATTTGACTCGAAAATTGCTTTTGCGCTGTGTATAGTAGATACTATTAATATCAAAAGTGCTATTAAAAAAGTTCTTAGTTTCATTTATACTAGCCTCACTTCCCGATATTTGAATTTGGATAAAAAAATTATGTTAATAATACATGACGTGTCAATATACTGTTATTATGTGAATACTTAGTTAGACTATTCATAAGTAGCAATTGTTGAAAATAAAAAAAGCTCTCATGCTGAGAGCTTTGGAGATTTAAATTGTGTTCATTTAGGATATTTGTTTTTTAATTGCCAGAACTGACCCTCTTTACGAGGGCAGCTGTTAATTAATAGATTAAAATAAAATTCAGATTATCATCTTTTCAATAGATAGTATATGAAGTTACGATTTAATTATTCAAATCATTAATTGGTAATTTATGCAATTAAGATTGTTTGCAAAGCTGATAGTTAAAAGTTGTTGACATTAAAGTTAAATTTGGAAATAAATAGGCGTTTTATTTAAAGAAAGGAGAAGAGTAATGAAGGTTAAAAAGATCATAAATGACAAAAAGAAGTTTCTTGATTTATTGATGTTAGCAGATGAACAAGAAAATATGATTGATAGATATCTAGAGAATGGAGAAATGTTTGCTTTATATGATGATGATTTAAAAAGCATTTGCGTAGTAGTGAAAAAAGATAGTAATATATATGAATTAAAGAATATGGCTACATATGAGAAATATCAAGGAAAGGGATATGGTAAAAAGCTTATAAGATACATTTTAGATTATTATAAAGGAAAGTGTACAACTATGATTGTTGGGACAGGCGATAGTAATCTAACAATTCCATTCTATGAGAACTGTGGATTTAGTGTATCACACAGAATTAAAAATTTTTTTACAGATAACTATGACCATCCAATCTTTGAAAATGGAATACAGCTCGTTGATATGATTTATTTAAAAATAGACTTATAGAAAATGAAATAGAAGAACCTAAGGCGAAACTACAATTTTTTAATAATTGGCTATCTTTATTAAATTTATTGCTAGAATTATGGATTATGAGGAATATACTAGGAGGCACATAATGATAATAGAAGATAAAATAATAGATGGTAAAAACTTAAGATGGATACTTAGATGCCCTAGAAAAGAGGATGCAAATGAGTTGTCTAAATTAAGAGTTCATATTGATGGAGAAACAGAAAATCTTGATAGAGAATCAGGGGAAGCGTTCTTAACTCCAGAAGATTTTGAAGGAATTATTTGTGAGGATAATACTTCTAAGATAAATCTATTTTTAGTTGCTGAGGTAGGTGGAAAAATTGTGGGATTTTCACGCCTAGAAGGAAATAAATTAATTAGATTCAGACATAAAGCAGAGTTTGGAATATGCATATTAAAGAAATATTGGGGATATGGAATTGGGAGAGTAATTATAGAAAATATTTTAAGATATGCAGACGGCTCGGATATTAAAAAAGTATCATTGTCTGCGGTGGAGACAAATATTAAGGCAATTGAATTATATAAAAGCTATGGCTTCGTGCAAGAAGGTTTATTAATAAATGATCGTATCCACAAAGATGGGAAATATTATAATACAGTTATAATGGGAAGAATAAATAGCAACAATTATTAAAAATGTAATGAGGTCGTATAAATAAAGAATTATAGTTTTATTTTCTTTCTTAAAACTTTATTAGAGGTTTTAATTATTATATTATAGTTTTTTGAGTCACTTATTGCTTCAACATTTTCAAAAATAGCATAACCAGTTACGGAAGTATGTTCAGGTATATTTGTATTATTCAGAATGTTTTCTAATAGTACGTTTGAATCGAGAGCCTTAAGATTATTTTTAGCAGATTGTGTTGTTGGAAAAGTTGCTAAATGTGATTTAAATCCAGAAGTTAATTTTACTTTTATAACATCTATTGGATTAGATGAGTTATTTTCTATAGTTAGATTTATAATTGCTATTTTATTGTTTTTATTATAGTAACTTTTTGAGTTGTTGCAAGACAGTTTTAAGTTAGTATTAATTATTAAAAAAGCTCTATAAGCTAGTAGAAAAGTATCAATCGTTAAAAATATAAGTAATAAAGGAATAAAAATATTTAAGTTCGACATTATAAATTCAGTCATTATTTAGCCACCTTTCACAATGATTTTATCATATATTTAGATAAAATAGAAAATCAAAATTTAAATTTGGAGAAATGGAGATATTAACAATGAAGATTATTGAAAAGAATCCAAGTGATCATGATTCCATACGTTTAATGGATGAATTGTCTAAAGAACTGGAATTTATAACTGGAGATAGCGGAAGGAATTCCTTTAATCCAGAGGATGTATGTGCCCCGCGGTCCTTGTTTGTGGTTGCATATGATGATAATGGAGAGGCCGTAGGATGTGGGGGAATACGGTATATTAATAAAGATATAACGGAAGTTAAGCGGATGTTTGCGAAGATTAAGACAATGGGCGTTGGAAGTGAAATACTATCATATTTAGAGATTCAGGCAAAGAAAATGGGATACTCTGTTATTTGGCTAGAAACTAGATTAATAAATGAGCAAGCAGTAAATTTCTATAAGAAAAGAGGGTACCATCAGATACAGAATTATGGAAAATACAATGGAAATTCTAAAGCAATCTGCTTTGAAAAGAAGGTTATCTAATAATATAATAATATGAAAATCAGTTTATTATACTTAATATAAGCTAACTGGTTTATTTTATAGAGATTTGTATAAAATTTAATATTAATAAAAGCCAAAATAAATATTTTCTTTCACCGATGATAACAATAATGTTGAACAAAAGTGAAAGAGAGGATTTAATATGAATATATCAAAGAGAATATTAGCGATCCTAGAAATTATATTTATCGTGGCTGCAATGGAGGTATCAGTATGTGATGCTAGAGTTATTGCGGGAACAAATGGGTTAAGTCAGAGAGCTGTAATGATAGATGTAGTTCTGTATAATTTTAAGGATAAATATGTCTCTTTAGTTATGGAAAACTTAGAAGAAATTCAAAAGCAAAATGAAGGAAAAGTAGTATTTAGATTTTATGATGGAAAGGGTAACCAATCAACACAAGATGAAGTACTAAGCAATTTGGTCAGTGATAATGCAGATATTCTAATGGTAAATTTAGTTGATACAAGGGCCACACAGGATGTTATCAACAGATTTAAGTCTAAAAATATCCCTATAATTTTTTTTAATAGAGAACCAGTATCTGTTGATGCACTTAGGTATTATGGAAAAGCTTATTATGTAGGAACAAATGCTAAAGAAGCTGGAGAGATGCAAGGAAAAATTATTGTTGATATATGGAACAAGAATAGAGAGTTTATAGATAAGAATAATAATGGAATTTTGCAATATGTTATGCTAGAGGGTGAACATGGAAGTATAGAGGCACGGGAAAGAAGTGAGTCTTCTATTGGAACAATAAATAAGGCAGGAATAAAAACTGAGCAGCTTGCATTAAAAGCTGCCGATTGGCAAAGAGATCTGGCTAAAACAAATATTAGTTCACTACTTTTACAATATGGCAAGAATATTGAGGCAATAATTGCAAATAATGATGAGATGGCTATAGGAGCTGTTGAGGCATTGCAAAACAATGGATATAATTTAGGAGATAAAAATAAGACAATAGTTGTTGTTGGAATTGATGCTACAGCTGAGGCACAAGAATTAATTAAAAAAGGTTTTATGGCGGGTTCTGTTATGCAAGATCCATATGAAATGGCAGAAGCGAGTTATGCAATAGGTATGAATGTATTTGAAGGTAGAGATCCGCTTTATGGTACTAAATATAAGTTTGATGATACAAAAGTTGCTATCCGTTTGCCATATCATGAATATGCGGCTTAAAGTGATTTAGATAGGAACTTCAGATTAAAAAAATGAGAAGTTGGTTTTTAGTAAATAGGAAAGGAGTTTATTATGTTTAAGAGACCTAGTTTTTCTAATGGAAAACTAAAAGCAATACAGTGTATTTGGTGGGCCGTTAGTTTGTTAATTGCAATGGTTTTAAAAGATAATTTAGATTTGAAATTGTGGGAGTATCTTTGTATAGCGGTACCACTAATTTTAAGTGGAGATGCTCTAATTAGAAAATTTATTAAAGGTAAGATATAATTAATTATGAGAAGTATATAAATTTAAAAATAAAATCTAGTAATATTTGATGAAAAAAATTACATGTTTGGCTGTTGCAGATTAATGATACAAGCTAATGATTTTATCAAGTATTTAAGTATCCTCATTATAAAAATATTGAAATAATAACATGTATAGACCTCGTTAATGAATATATATTAAAGATAGTAATTTTGATTTTAAGAGGTTTAGGATGATGTTAGAAATAAAAATAGTATTCAAAAGTGGATATATCGGGTATTTTACTCCTTTAACTGATGAAGAACCAACAGAAGAGAATATATTAAAATTAAGAGAACTTATAAGGAATGCAAAGCAACAGGGAATGAGAGGAAGTTTTGAATTAAAAGAGTTAAAAACAGGTTGTATAACTGTAATAGATATTCAAGAGGTTGCCGCATTTGGCACTAAATTAATAGAAAAGACAGGGATGAATAATGAGCAAAGTAGCATAAGAATACGTAAGAAAAAGAAAAAAGCTTAAATTTACAACAAATATGAAGCCTATTAATAAAACTTAATTAATAATTTATAGACAGAGGAACTGTCCATTAAGTAAGGCATTCACAAAGTATAATGAAAGTGGTTTTATTTTGGTAGGAAATAAGGAGAAAAAAATGATTAAAGATTTTAAATTGGATAACTTGGATAAGGTAATGGAAATATGGCTTGATACAAATATAGAGGCGCATGATTTTATACCTAAAGAATATTGGAGGGATAATTTTGAATTAGTTAAGCAAATGCTTCCGTCAGCAGATATTTATATATTTGAAGAAAATAATATTATAAAAGGATTTATAGGAATTGTAGAACAAAACTATATAGCTGGGCTTTTTGTAAAAAAAGAATATCAAAGAGAAGGTGTTGGTAAGAAGCTTATAGAATATTGCAAATCTAAATATGATAATCTTACATTGCATGTATTTACAAAGAACATAACTGCAGTAAATTTTTATATGAAGAATAATTTCAAGGTTATAGATGAACACATAAATGAAGATACAAAAGCAGTGGAGTATACAATGGCATTTGGAGGAAAATAGTTCATAAGGTTTTATTAGTATGCACATGCATTAATAAAAAATATTAACTTCCAACTTTAAGGAAGATAAAATAAAAGTTTTAAGTACCATATTTTGAAGTGAGTTTGTAGTACTTTTTTAGGCTAATAAAAATTTAATTTATGATAATTGTAATTTAGGATTAAGATTAAATTAATTTTTTTCGGCTATAATTAAAGCACTTTGAAGCAATTAAAATTAATAATATACTAGTACTAAGATTTATTATACTGGAATTAGTTGCTGATAATTAGTAAGTATAAGAAATAGAGGTTGATAAAATGAAAAAACAATATCTAAAAAGATTAGTTGCAATTGGTTTAATATCTACAAGCGTTTTAGCGGTAGCTCCAATTAAAGCATTTGCAGCTTGGAAACAAGATAATGTTGGATGGTGGTATACAGAAGGAAATGAATATGCTACAGGTTGGAGAAGCATTAATGGAGAATGGTATTATTTTGATGGCAATGGTTATATGAAAACAGGTTGGGTACAATATCAAGGAAAATGGTATTATCTATATAGTAGTGGTGCTATGGCTAAAAGTACTACAATTGGAAGTTATTCAGTAGATTCAAATGGAGTCTGGATTCAAAAGAATGATGGCACTACCGGAAATACAGCTGCCACTTTATCCACAAATAATGGTACAATTAATACTTCAACAAATGTTGACTCTGAATCTCAAAAGATAAGTGGTGTAACTGGTATAAAGTTTGATGATGTTACAAAAATAGTATTTTATGATGGAAGAGGCGGTAAATCAATAACAATAGGTGATAAAGAGAAAGTTAAAGAATTCATGGGATATTTAGATGGGTATACCATTAAAAAAGCAACAAATGTTGAAGCATCAGATGGATATATACATTCTGCACATTTTTATATAAATGATAAGGATGTAATGGATATAACATTTGTAAATCCTATAATTATCAATAATAATTATTATAACGTAATAAAAGGTGAATTAGATACAGATAAAATTGATAAATATCTAAAATCAATTGATTCTTCTTATGTTACGACAAGTGAATGGAATGATACTTATAAAAATCAATGAGATTAGTTGATTCAATTATTTGAGTTTTGTACTTTTGATAGATACTAATATTAAATGATGACCGAAATAAAAATAATGGGCAGCAGACATAAATCCAGAAGTACATTTTAGTAGATAAAATTATTTATATTTTTACATTAGTTATCTACCGTAAAAATGATATCAAAAATTTGGCTGCTGCCTTTGTTTTTGTATTAAAGAACTAAAGAATATGTCATTAATTTATAACATAAATTTCAGTGAGAAGTGAAGAAAATGTCATTTACAATGATTAATATATTATGGAGTAGTAAAAATGTTACTACAAATGGTTTTTAAAAGATCAATTATATAAATATAAGATAAGGCAGTAATTTAAAAAGCTGCCTTATCTTATATTTAATGTTAGGAGAATAGTAATTCATGTCTAATATAATTATAGACAAAAATAGTTATATATAATCATTAAATAGAATAATAATTTCCATATAATTAAGGATAGCTAATTAAGGAAAGTTATTTATGATTAAAAAAACTATGATTGTTTAGAATATTCCTTGTAAGGAATCCTAACTGTATTACCTGTCTCATCGAATTTATGATTTGTTCCGTTAAGCGGATTTTGCCCTGAAACAATATTCATTCCTATGGAATAAACTGCGTTTGCATAATCTGAAGGATCTTGTATAACAGTTCCTGTCATAGACCCCTGTTTAATCAATTCAGTAGCCTCTGGTAAGCCGCCAACTCCAACAACGGGAATATATTTGAATTTATTTCCTTTGTTATACCCATACTTTTGGAGGGCTTCAACAGCACCTACGGCCATGTCGTCACTATTTGCAATTATCGCTTCAGTTTTACCATTCTGTGTTAAGATAATTGATTCTATAGTATCTCTCGCACATTTCTTATCCCAATTACAAGAATTAGATGAAATTGCTTGAGTTTTAATTCCTGCTTCATTAAGTGTTTGGATTGGGTATTTACTTCTAGCATCAGTAGCAGGATCGCTTACAGGTCCTTTTAGAATTACGTACTGCACTATGTTGTCTTTATTATGGTCTAAATATGTTTTATTTGTATTCCACTCATTAATAAGAAGTTTGCCTTGCAGAATGCCAGATTGCTCATCATCTCCACCTATAATAATAGTTCTAGGGTATTCTTTAGCAAAATTTGATACTTCTCTGCTTGGTGATGTTAATAGTATAAATGGAATGTTCTTTTGGTGTATCATGTCAAAAGTATTTTTTAATTCTTCTAGTTTGAAAGTAACTGGTTCTATTACAAAAAGATCAAAATCTTGATCAAGTGCCTTAGCAATATTATCATTTTCAGTTCCTTGATTTCTTTCTGAATCAAATACAGTAAATTGAACTTTATTTCCATTTTCTTTCTGGATGTTTTTAAGACTTTCTGAAAAATGGGAAAGAAATAGTTCATCAGTATCCAGTAAAAATACTGCTATTTTAACTGGATTATTAGTAGTAGTATTTGGGCTAGCATATGTGTTAATTTCAATAATATTTAATAAAAAAATAGCGAGAATTAATAAAATGAGCTTTTTTAATATATTCATTGTAATCCTCCATGTAATTACTTAGATTAGGAAATCATAATAATAGATTATCTCTGATTATAAAATTTATTCGTTGGAATTATAAGCCCGATACATTAAGCGATTAATTGAAAGTCAATTTATAGGAAAGTAGTAATAGCATGAAAAAGCGTTTAGAAGATGGCAGAGAGTAATGCAGTATAAAGCAGGAAGAATTAGATAAAAATGTTATAAAAATACCACACTGTTTATTTGCGTGCAGCGTGATGTTCTCATAACATTTTTAAATTTAAAATATAGTAATGGATAGAATTTAACATAAATATATAAAAAGTAAATAAAGAAATTAATAGTTAATTAAAAATCATTATTTATAATTATCAGCACAATAAAAAATATAATGAATAAGTATTTTTAAGTAAATGTTACTGGACTAGTACCAAAAATTATTATAGATGAACCATAGTCAAGAGGTTTTATAGTATGTTGAGGCGATTGAGGACCAAGACGTATTAATTCCTGCAACTGCTGATCGCTATCAATAACTATTATAATAACTCTGCTGTTTGGTGAGTCGATTTTAGCAGCTATAGGTGAACCTATTTTTAGGTTTGCATCTCTTGCGCTGTATATTCCTTGACTAAGCGTTTTACCAACTTGGCCATAGGCAAGTTGCGATATGGTAGTAGATGAAATTAATAGAAATATAAAAATTAATATAACATATCGTTTCATTGAAACTATCAACCTTTCATAAATTTAGATTATTTAAATAATGTATTAATTATTATGTGAATATTAAGTGAAATTATTCAAAGGAATTAATCAAGAATTAATGGATTTTATAATTAGATTAAAGGTAGTTCAATTTAATTTATTGGATAAAGCTAGCGAACTTGTTAGTTTTGGATTATAGCTAAAGAGATATGTATGAAGCAGTTAGGGATTTGAAACATACATGAAAGAAATTATATTAATAAATTTTAGATATTATAATGTTGTAGGGAATAAATGTATAAACATATTTAAATATGAGTTCATATACTATTAACTAGAATAAATAATACTAAAGGAAGAGTAGAATGCAATATTCTCACGAAGCTTCAGCTGATAAAATAGAATTTACAGAGATATTAGGTAGGTATTCATTTAAAACATCTATAAATAATGGAGCAATAGATGGAATTGTAAATTTAACTGAGCTAGCTCCAAATGGAGTTGTTGGTCGATATCCGTATATTTATGGATATTATAATGCAAGTATATTAACTCTAACAGGGATATGGTCAACAGTATCTTATCCTTATGCATACCCTGAAAGCGCTTGTGTATTTGGCGCGTTTAAATTTTATTTCTATAAAAAGAATGGAAAGATAGGATTTAATGGCACATGGGGATGTGGACGTAATCAATATGGAGGGCTTAATGGTGTTGATTATTGGAATGGTGTGAAAATAGAAAATCAAAATTGATTATTCACAAATTCCTATTCTAATCGATATGATATAGATTATAGATAGTTTTTTGGAGGTTATTATAATGGGTTACTATGTCAAAGTAGAACCAGATGTAAAGATCTATGTAGAAGACCTTAATGAGGGTGCCGATAAAACAATTTTATTTATACACGGTTGGCCAGGAAGTCATAAACTGTTTGAATATCAATTTGATGTTTTGCCAAAGATGGGATATAGATGCATTGGGATAGATACAAGAGGATTCGGAGAGTCAGATAAGCCATATAGGGGCTACAATTTTGATACCTTGTCAGACGATGTCAAATGTGTAATTGATACATTAAAGTTGAAGGATATAACATTAGCAGGACATTCAAATGGAGGCGGAATAGCTGTTAGATATATGGCGCGTCATAAAGGTTATGGAGTATCAAAACTTGCTCTTTTTGGGGCAGTAGCGCCAAGTCTTATTAAACGTCCAGATTTCCCTTATGGCTTAGATAAAGAAACAGTTCTGCAGCTAATTGAAGGAACATATACTGATAGACCTAAAATGCTTCAAGGATTTGGAGATATGTTTTTTTATCAACATATAACAGAAGCTTTTTCACAATGGTTCTTTCAATTAGGATTACAGGCAGCAGGATGGTCAACAGCAGCAATTGCAAAGGCTTGGATAAATGAAGTTTTCTTTTCTGACTTAGAAGAGATAGATGTTCCAACTTTAATTATTCATGGAATCCATGACAAAATTGTTCCATTCGAATTAGGACAGATACAAGAAAAGATGATTAAGAATTCTAAGCTTATTCCATTCAAATACAGTGGACATGCAGCGTTCTATGATCAACGTGAAGAATTTAATAAAGAGCTAATGAAGTTTGTTGAAGAATAAGATTTTAAAGTTAAGAAAATATTTTTATAAAAATATTCTGTATGAATAGTTACTTTAATACCGCATGATTCATTAATTTGGATTTGCGGTATTTTTATTTACTGGAAATATTAGAGTCTATATGAATATAATATTAAAGCTAAGGCTTAATATTTAAATGTAATACGTTAATTAAAACGAAATTCCTTATATGCAATTATAAAATGTTACACAATATGTAGAAAGTATTTAATGATGAAGAAAAAGGCACGTTTATTTTGAGTAAATATGCAGAATTGCTCGATAAGTTACCTATTAACATAGGAGACCGGTAGTATTACATGGAATATTATAGTAAAATGATAAATAGGTGCAAAAGCACAAATGAAAAAAGCTGAAAATTGGAGGGCTTTATTATGGAATTATATAACTCCTTCGATTTCATTGGGGAACAATCATATATAGTGGTAGACAATGGGATCGCTACTGAAATTAGTAAGTTATTTATTGAAATGACTGAATATTCAGAGGAAGAACTATTAAATAAAAATATTAAAGAATTATTCAATATATTGAAAATCGGGCCTAATGCAGATTTAGAAGATATTGATGGTGAGAAAGATTACTTTATGTTTACTAAATCATTAGATGCTAGGTTTATAAATATAGATGTGGCAGAAGGTGCAATTGGAAATGTGTATATTTTCTCAGAAAAACCAAATTCACGTCTAGATGTTAAATTCGCAGCAGTAGACGCTCTATGCGCTCATAATAAATTTGGAATTGCTATTTTTAGTACTCCAGATATAACTCTATTGAAAGCAAATCAAACTTATCTAAACTTTCTCGATAAACCATTTAATAGTATAGAAAATTCAATAGGCAAAAAGTTAAATGAAATAATAAAAGGATGGACTGGAAGCTCATCAGAAGAAGTATGGAAAGGAGTGCTTTCAACAAAGAAACCGTTTTACAGTGATGAATATATATTTGAATTTGAAAGAGGAGTGACGTACTGGGAGGCTAGTCTCGCTCCGGTGTTTGAGGATGGAATTCTAAAATATTGTATTGAAATTACAACAGATATAACAGAAAAAGTTTTAGACAGAAAAAGAATGGAAGAGCAAACAAAGGTTATTAAAAAACAAAATGAACAGCTGATGATGCAGGCAAACCTATTAAATCTTTCTTATGATGCTATCTTAGCTTGGGAGATTAATGGGTCTATTATATATTGGAACAAGGGAGCAGAGGAAAAGTATGGTTATAACAGCGAAGAAGCTATAGGAAGTATTAGTTATGAACTGCTAAAAACTACATTTCCTATTAGCTTTAGTAGCATAAAATCAACACTTTTAAGTGATGGAATTTGGCATGCTGAAATAGAGCAAATTAAGAAGGACGGGAGTAAGCTTTTAGTTGAAACTAGATTGCAGTTAATAGTAGATGAAAATGGAAAGCAAATTGTCCTTGAAACTAATCGTGATATTACAGAGAATAAGAAAATGGAAAAAGAATTACAAATTCAAAACCAAATTATAAAACAGCAAAAAGAAGAATTAGAAATAATAATAGATAATATGGCAGATGGCTTAACTGTTGTGGATAACTGTGGTAAGTATAGAAGAACAAATAAAAGAGTAGAAGAATATACTAAAAAGTTTACTTCGCTTGATAATCCAGTAGATAAAGTTGGTGATTCATTTGAAAGTGGAGAAATATACTATGATGAAAAAGGCAAATGCATTTCACTTGAAGATTTTCCTTCTATGAAGGTCATAAGAGGTGAAAAAGTTAAGAATCAGAGAATAGTCATAAAGCACGGAGACGATGCTTCATATTTTGATTTTAATGCAACTCCTGTTTTTGATGAATATGGGAAAGTTAGTTTAGGAATCATTATTAATCGTGATGTGACAGAACAAGTTAATTATGAGAAGCATATTAAAGAACAGAAAGAACTTTTTGAAGCTATATTAGATAATATGCAGGAGTCGATTTATGTATTTGACAAAGATGGTAAGTATATAATTAAAAATAAAGTGGCTAGGAAACGTTTTTCTGGAGAGTTTAAAGAGTTAGGTGAAGGTTATAAAATTACAGAGCTTTATGATTTAGAAGGAAACAAAATGCCAATAGAGGAAACTCCAATATATCGTGTGAAATCTGGAGAAATAGTAAGAAATAATATTGTGAAGTTTAAAAAAGACGATATGGAATATTACAATATCATTAGTGGAACGCCGATTTATGATAATAGTGGTGATTTTTTATATGGAGTTGTAAGTTTTCTTGATATAACAGATATGATCAAAAGCCAACAAGATTTACAAAAAGTACAAGAAAAGTTGCTAGCTGTAGAGCGTGAAAAAAACGAAGGACTTGAGCAGGCAATGGAAATGAAAGATGAGTTCTTATCATTTATTTCTCATGAGTTTCGAACACCACTTAATGTAATTAATACAGCTATACAAACTTTAAATTTAGTTTACTCAAATCAAATGACAGAAAAGATAAAAGCATATATGGGAACTATTAAGCAAAATACTAATAGGCAATTAAGATTGGTTAATAATATTCTTGATATTACTCGTGCTAATGCAGGCCGGATCACGATAAATAAAAAAAATATAGATATAGTTTTTCTAACAAAAGCTATAACTGAATCGGTATATGAATTTGCATCAAAAAAGGGAGTAAGATTAACATTCGTATCAAAACTTACAAAAAAGATAATAGGGATTGATGATGAAAAATATGAAAGAATTATTTTAAATCTTCTTTCCAATGCGATAAAGTTTACACCAGCAGGAAAATCTATTGTTGTAAATTTACATTCAGCAAAAACTAATATATGTATTGAAGTAAAAGACAATGGTATAGGTATACCAAAAAATAAGATAGATGTAATATTTGAAAGATTTGGGCAGGTAGAGAGTTCTTTATCAAGGCAGGCAGAAGGAACAGGTATAGGTTTATCATTGGTAAAGAGATTTGTTGAAGCACTAGGGGGGAGTGTAAGTGTAAAAAGTAATTTAGGCAAAGGTACAACTTTTAAAATATTACTTCCTAATGAGAAAGTAATAGAAGAAAAAAATGAAAAACCGATGATTGATTTAATGACTGATAATAGACTTGTTCAGACTACCAATATAGAATTTTCAGATATATATTTATAACTAAAGGTATTTAGATATGAGTGTTTTATGGTGTAAATAATACAGTAATATAGTAAGTATAAAATTATTTGGAGGTGACTTATTATATTTTTTATCGAAAAAATAATAAGGAATAGGAGCTAATAACGCATAATTAAGCCCCTATTCCAATGAAACAAGTGACAACTACCATTTTGAGGAAATGGTCGGGGTGTAGTTAGTGGCAGCTATCAGATTGCACTATTATTATGTGAAAGAATGAGATAGATATTCTAATTATATTTTACAATAATTTCAGATTGCAGGGGATTATAGATGATTTAACATAGACTGTTTTAAAGATGGACATTTTGGAAAGAATTAAAATTAATAGATTATGTTAAATCAAAGGAGATAATACAATTATGATGTTTAGTGGAGAGCTATTAGAAGAAAAAGTACAGGAATTTTGCAATAATAACAACAGAGATGAAGGACAAATATGGCAGGTTATAAATAATGTTCATACAAGGACGTATGGACGTAACATAATGTGGGAAAAGGAACAATATCAAAAAGAAAGTAACTTGGAAGATATACCAATGGCTGAACAATTTGCTAAATTAAATTTGGTCCATAGAGCAATAGAAATATTAAAAGGGCTCCAAGAATGTATTAAAAATGGTTGGGAGTTAGAATAGAAGGCATACTTCAATTAATATAAATATTAAAGTTAAATGGAAAATTAAGATGAAAATCTAAAGCCTAAGTATGGCTTTAGATTATGATGGTTTGGATAAGGGAGTCTGTCAAGACTTTCGTGTAAACTTCAAAAAGTAATATGTTTATTTTATAAGGTTGGAGGTAGAATAAA
>NZ_JAKJJX010000045.1:0-32654 GCF_022320765.1 Clostridium sp. YIM B02569
TCATAGACATATTTTTTTATAAGTTATTAGTTGTGCTAATTAAGTCCCATGCTGCGCTTCGAATTCATTTCAAGCCTGAAATAACCTTAGCTATCCTTAATTCACTTTTCAAAAGGTGCCTATTTTACCACACCTTTTTATATTGTTACCTTTTTTTCTTGGTTACTTTTTAAGTTCTTTTATGTTTTCATTTATATATTCTTAAATTCTTATATTCTTTCATTCTTAACTTCTTATATTCTTAAGAATATATATTTTTATCTCTAGCATTTTGAACATGAATAAATGATAGTCATGCTTTTGCGAAAGCATTATATCAAAATATTTATCCATAAACATTTATGCTTTCCTAATTTCAGAATCCAGCAATTATATCTCTAAATTACTCTTCCATTTTCAAAATATATCTGCACTAGAAATAAGTAACATATTTTGTGGAGTGTTCATTAGAAATTGTGTTGGTAGTGCTTCTTGATTATAAGTTGTTCCAAATGTGCTTGTTCAGAGCTTGTCTTTGAAACAAGCATTTTGGGTACAACTTATAATCTTAGAAGCACTCAACAAAATTTCTTAGGAACCGGAATCAAAATATGTTTGTTATTTCGAAGGACTATTTTCCAAATGCTGCTGCCCAGTCTGCTTTGAATCTTTCTAATCCTTGATCTGTTAATGGGTGTTTTAGCATTTGCATTACTAAACTATAAGGCACTGTTGATATATCTGCTCCTGCTTTTGCTGCTTCTATTACATGAATTGGATTTCTTACGCTTGCTGCTATTATTTCTGTTTCTATTCCATGTACTGCAAATATTTCTGCTATATCTCTAACTAAATCCATACCTATCATTGAGATGTCATCTACTCTTCCAAGGAATGGGCTTACATATGTTGCTCCTGCATTTGCTGCAAGTAAGCTCTGAGTTGCTGAGAATATTAATGTTACATTTGTTTTAATTCCTTCACTAGCTAATACTTTAGTTGCCTTTAAACCTTCAGCTGTCATTGGAATCTTTACTATCATATTCTTATGAATTGCTGCAATTTCTCTTCCTTCTTTTATCATTCCTTCAGCATCTTCACTTACAACTTCTCCACTTATTGGTCCATCAACTATTTCTGTAATTTCTTTTATTACTTCATTGAAGTCTCTTCCTTCCTTTGCTATTAATGATGGATTTGTTGTTACACCACATATTACTCCCATTTCATTCGCTTCTTTAATGTGTTCTACATTTGCTGTATCTAAGAAAAATCTCATTTTAATCTACCCCTTTATTAATTATAATTCTTAAAACTATTATTCTACATTTATATGATTTTTTGCTGCTTCACTATCTGATAAGTTATCTCTTCTACTCATTAATAAACACAAATCATCTAATACTATATGGACAGATTGATCAAATAATGAACTTAGTAGTTGAATTGATGAAACACCGGTATCATTCTTTGTTTTTCCTGGAACCTCAAGTACAAACTCTGATACTTCTGCAAGTGGAGAATCCTTTTTACTTGTAACTCCAACTATAGTTAAGCCTAAATCTTTTGCTGCTTTTGCATTACTTAATGTATTTTTTGTTTTCCCAGAACCTGATATTGCAACATATATATCTCCCTTTTTTAGAGCTGGTGTAATTGTCTCTCCCATAACATAAGAATTATAACCAATATGCATCAAACGCATTGCAAATCCCTTTGCTTGAAATCCACTACGACCTTCGCCATCTACAAAAATCTTTCTTTCTTTTTGGAATACACCCATTATTTTTTTTATCTCTTCTTCATCAACTTTGCTTATTACATCTTTAATTTCTTCTAATATTTGATCTATTACTCTCATTTCCCCATTACTCCTCTAAACTCTTTTATTCTTTCTATCTTATCATCGGCACTGGTTATTGCTGACCCAACTATAACCAGTTCTATATTATATTTATTTAATTCTGGTATGGAATCTAATGTGATTCCTCCTGCAACCGCAATTCTTTTTATTGAAGGAAACTGTTCTTTAAATCTCTTTACTGTTTCACCTGGATTAGCTAACTTTTCTTTGTCAATAGATGCATGTATGCAATAAATAGCACTGCTGAAATGTGATATTTCATTAATTTTTTCATCTGAACATTCCAATAAATCTATCATCGTTGTTCCATTATATTGCTCAGAAACTTCATAACATTTTTCTATAGTTCCGAGTGATGCACTCCCCATAACAGTCAGGATATCAAATCCTTGTTTAAAACCTTGTTCAAATTCATACGCACCTTCATCACTTGTTTTTATATCTCCTAGTATTTGAGATTTACTTTTTGGGCTTGTTATGTCTTTTAATTTAAGAAGTCCATAGTCTTTTATTAAAGATGTTCCAATCTCAATAATATCTGCTAATCCATCAAAAGTTTTAACTAAGTTTTCTGCTTTCTCTAAAGACACCCTATCTATTGCAACCTGTAACTTCATTTTATCCTCCTTAAATTCTCATGAAACTTTTCTTTTATAATTTTTTAAAAAGTTATTTAATTCATCTACTGTTGGTAATCCCTCATTATCACTTAGGTGCATTACTTGAATCCCACCAATAGCGTTTCCTCTTTCTAAAATTTTATTATCTTCAAGATTTTCTAAAATTCCGCTAATAACTCCTGCTGCAAATCCATCTCCTGCTCCTACTGTATCTAAAACTGGAACTTCAAAGCTTGGACATTCAGCTTCTTTTATTTGTCCATTTTCTAATTTTTCCCTAGAATACGAACCGGTAGTTCCCATTTTTATAACTACCTTTTTTACACCTTTGTCTAAATAAAAATCAGCAATCTCTTCCTTGTAATCTTTTCCTGTAAATAATTTTCCTTCGCTGAAACCAGGTAATACAATATCTGATTTAAATGCTAACTCATTAGTCACTTGAATCATCTTTTCTTTGCTCTCCCATAATACGGGCCTTGGATTAGGGTCAAAAGTAACAAGCATACCATTTTCGTGAGCTTTTTCTATAGCTTTAAATGTTGTTTCTAAAGTTGTTTCGCTTAATGCTGGAAAAATTCCTGTGATATGAAGCACCTTTCCATCTGAAAAACTTATTTCATTTAAAATATCTTTAGTTATTCTTGATGCTGCCGCTCCTTTTCTAAAATATAGTACCTCTGGATCCCCCTCATCAGTTCTATTTTTAAATTGAAATCCTGTTGGTGCTTCTTTATATGCCTTTACAAAAGTTGTATCTATATTTTCATTTTCTAGATATTTCTTTACATATTGCCCAAATGGATCTTCTCCAACTTGGCTTATATATGTAACTGTATGTCCAAGTCTTCTTAGTCCCATAGCCACATTAAGTTCTGCTCCAGCAATTAACCTTGTAAAATGTTCTACGTTGCTAAGATGTTCTTTAGTATCTGCTAAAAACATTACCATTGGTTCACCAATTGTAATAATCTCACTCATTTTTTTCACCCTTTCCGTTGCCAATCTATAGCAAAATTTTTCTTACTTCCTCTAATTCTCCTCGTATATCTTCATTTCTAATTGGATATTCGATGATTACTGGTACATTATTAGATAACTTCTTTAAAATTGCCTTCCAATTAATTTGTCCTTTTGACAGTAAAGTTGTAGTAGGCTTATTATTTAGAAACTCTATATTTTTTAAATGAAATACTGTAATAGCTGAACGTAAAATATCAAATGCATTTTCAGGATCTTCATTCTGCCAATACCAATTTCCTAAGTCGAAAGTATATCCGATTGGTAATGAATTTTTGTTTATAATATCAATAGCATCTATTACACATTTTAAATTTCCATTTTCAGGAGTTTGATCATTTTCTATTGTTACTTTAATATCAAATTTATAAATAATATCTCTTAATTTTTTTATTTCATCTAAGCTTAACTCTACTAAGTCACCTATATTGAATTTTATGTGACTTGCCCCCATCAGTTTTGCTTCCTCAAAATAAACATTAATCTCTGGATTTAATTTTTTTTCGCAAGCTACTTTCTCCGGAACTGAATAATATAATTCTATTCCAAATTCTTTAGCTAATTTATTTATAATCGGAATTTCTTCCGCTAAGTTCTTTAGACATTCTCTTCTTATTTCAGCTATATGAACACCTAATGCCTCTATTTGCTCTAATATTTGTTCTTGTTTTATCCCTTTATCTAATTCATTTTTAAATACTAATAAATTTATACCTAGTTGATTCATAACTATCCCCACTTATTTTTTTATATTTCTTGTTGAGTAATTTAGATGTATTTTAACCGGTATTTCTTCTAAGATAAAATCATCTTTTCTACTTCCATCTATTCTTTCAAATAGTAGCTTAGCTGCTCTTTCTCCCATTTCATATGGGTTCTCATCTATTGATGTAATTCCTGGACCAATTAATCGGGCCCATTTCTCCTCAGCAAAACCAAATATACCAATATCTGCTCCAATTCTTATATTTAAATCATATAAGCATTCTATAAGAACCTTTAAAATTTCATCATTATTTGCAAAGAAACAGATATTTTTATCTTTATTTTTATTTAGAATATTTTCTATTATTTCTTTTATATCATTTATATCATTTTTTTTGATAATATTAGTTTCTCCTGACGTATTTGCATTTCTAGATAGAAATTCTTCCATTGCTTTCTTTCTCTCTATTCTTGAACTTATCCCATTTATGTCTTCTGAAAAATATACATAATGATCATAATCATTCTTTAGTAACTCATCTAATATGTTTCTTGTTACCTCTGCATTATTCATTGTCACCGAATCATAAATTAATGGATTTATAAATCTATCCAATAATACTATTGGTTTAAAATTATCACTATCCTTAAACTCTTGTAAATATTTATAGTTATTACCCGTAGTATTAACTAGTAAACCATCAACTTGGCTATCTAACAGGGATTCTATGTTCTCTCTTTCTCTCTCTGCTAGATTGTCAGCATTTGTTACAAGTAGCTGATAATTATTTGCTCTACATACGTCATTTATTCCTTTAATTAGTAATGAAGAAAATGGGTTTCCTATATCTGCAATTGTTACCCCAATTATATTGGAATTTTTAGCTTTTAGTGTTTGAGCTATACGATTTGGCCTATATTTTAATACTTTAATTGCTTCATCTATTTTTTCTTGAGTTTCCTGTGACATAAATTCAAAATTTTTGTTTAGATATCTAGATATTGTTGTCTTAGAGACTCCTACATAAGCAGCAACATCTGCAATTGTTACGTTCTTTTGTTTATCTGTAGAATTTTTCAGCATAACTTATTCCTCCATTCAATACTTTTATTATCAATCTTAACTGTCAAAGATTCAATAATTTATGCTACTATTCTCTATTTTTCTTTAACATATTTATTAATCAACTCAATCAGATTAAATCGCTTTAACAATCATATTCACTATTAGTTTACCGGTTTCTAAAGTGACAATATAATGTTAAGACTTTCACCAAAAAATGTCAAGCCATTACACGATCATTTATATATTAATCTGATTAAGTTTATTATTCTAGATATCCTTTACAAAAACTTTAAATAAAAGACTTACCTCTATCTCTTAAATATTAGGTCTAGTTTATATAAGATTCTTTTTATACTATAAATTCAATAACCTAATGAATTACTAATTTATGAAACCTCTACTGCATTTTCTATTTTATTCGATGCCTTAGAAGTTTTAACCGCAATCATTAGAAATACTGATAATAAAAGTGACCCTGACATAAATATATATGATGCATCTACTGAGCCTGTTATACCATTCAAATATCCTACGACATATGAGCCTGCAAATGATCCTAGTGCACCCATACTATTGATTAAGGCACTTGCTCCTCCAGATACATTCTTAGGTAATATTTCTGTAATTATTGCAAAAAACGGACCATAAGGTGCATACATAACCCCTCCTGCAATTACAAGTAAAATATATGATAGCCAAAAGTTTGAAGTCCCAATTAAATATGAACCAAAAAATGCAAATGTACCTATTAATAAGTATGCCCAAACAAATGTCTTTCTATTTCCGGTACGATCTGAATAATAAGACGATACTAACATCAATACTACTGCTAAAGCATATGGCAATGATGATAGCCAACCGGCTGAAACAATGCTAATTTGAGGACTTGCCTTTAGAATAGATGGTAACCACATTACAAAACCGTAAACACCTATACTCCAGAAAAAATATTGAAATGATAAAATTATTACCTTAGGTGATTTAAATGCTTCTCTATAATTTTTTACTGGTTTTATGCCTTTTTGTTCTTCTTCCATCACCATATCAATATCTTTCTTTTCCTGTTCAGTTAACCATTTTGCTTCCTTTGGTTTATTATCTGAAAGTTTCAACCAGAAGAACGCCCATAAAATTGGTGGTATTCCTTCAAGTATAAACATCCATCTCCATCCTACAGAATTTACTAAATATCCTGATACAATAGACATCCATAAAACAGTAGCTGGATTACCTAAAATTAGAAATGTATTTGCTCTTGAACGTTCTTTTTTTGTAAACCAATTACTTAAAAAAATCAACATAGCTGGCATAACAGCACTTTCAATTATTCCAAGTATGAATCTAGTAACCATTAAAACTTTTACATTCGTTATCAAGCCATTTGAAGCAGCTAATATCCCCCAGAATATTAAACTCCAAAAAACTAATTTTTTAGCACTTTTCTTTTCTGCAAACCATGCTGCTGGTACTTGAAAAAAGAAATATCCTAAGAAAAATAAGGCGGATAGAAGTGATGCTATCGATGCTGTAATATGCAAAGATTCACCCATACCTCCTGCAACACCAAAACTATAATTTGCACGATCCAAGTAAGCTAGGCTATAAGTAATAAATGCTACTGGTATTAATCTTTTCCACCTTTTAGAAGTTAATTGAATACTTGATTTATCCATTTCATATCCTCCCATAATAATCATTTTAATTTCCATATAATTTAATAATTAAAAACAATTTTAGCTTTATTGTGCCAATCATTTGTTCAATTTATAAAATTTATTATTCCTTCAGCGAGTTTATAATAATATCGATTATCTTCTTACATTCCCCCTATGCTTATTACGCTACTTCAAATATTTTTGACTTTTTAAACTTAAGTTTAAATTTCAATATTTTTTATGCTTTAGCTTTAGTTTATCGTTTTAGTTAACCGGTTTCCAAACTTAATATAATGTTAACGCTTTCACCAAAAGATGTCAAGTAGTATTTATAAAAAGTTAAAATCAATTATCTGTATAATAAAAAAGCCACTATAGTTCTAGAAGGCTTTATTCCAGAACATAGCGGTTTAATATTCTCCATACAAATTATATAAATTTACTTTTAATATTTTTTGTTCTCTAAATTCAAAGCCTTATAAATAGCTTTAGCAACTCCAGCATTGTCATTGGTATCAGTTATATACTTGGCTATTTCTTTTATTTCCGGTACTGCATTTTCCATAGCAACGGATTCAGTAAATTCAGTAAACATTGAGTAATCATTAAAACTATCCCCAATAACCATTACTTCATCTCTTTTTATCCCCATTTTTTCCGCAACTCTTGCTAATATTAATCCCTTTTGTGCATTTTTATTATTTATTTCTATATTTTTAGTAAAAGTTGATGCTATAGCAAGTTCCCCTATTGATTCCAATTTGTTCTTTACCTTTTTAGTTGTCTCTTCATCGTTATAAAATGCAACAAATTTTCCTATCTTAACATTACTATTCAAAAAATCGTTTATATCTTTAACATATTTTAAATTAATAAAATGAGGATGATTTTTAGCCATTTCCATAGCATCTTCAAAAGTTGTTTCTGGGTCGAATACCATAATTCTGTATGCAACTTCAGTTAATGCTTCCTCTCTTGTATTCACACTATATAATCCATCATTAGTATAAATTTCAGCTATAATTTTTTCCTTTAATATCATATCTATAATTTCTCTTGCTTGCTTAATATCAATGTAAATTCCTTCTAATACCTTTCCATTCTCATCTATGTATTCTCCGCCATTTAGAACGACACATTGACATTTTAAATTAGATTCATCAAGTAGGGGTTTAACATCTTCATACATTCTTCCAGTAGAAATTGCAAATTTCACTCCCATTTTCTCAGCCACTTTTATAGCTTCTATATTTTCCTTTGATATCTTATGATTGCTATTAAGCAGTGTTCCATCCATATCAGCTGCAATAAGTTTTATCATCCCTTAATCCCTCCATACTCGTTTATATATTCTACAACATGTATTTACTCAAAATTTTCTTGTAAAATATTTACCTATAATTTCTATTATATACTATAATACAAAAAAAATAAGGCTAAAGATACTTCTTCTCTAGCCTCAAATTCTAAATAGAATTAATTATTAATTTTATTCTCTTCTATTTATTTATATTATTTTTTCATTTATTTTATTATAACTAGTGCCATAATTTCTTACAAACATAAACTATCTTAAGTAAGATGAACGCATCTATATCATACTTTTTTCTCATGTATATTTACATATAACTGTGCATATTGCAATTTATATAGAAATTAAATCTTTAACGCTAAAATTAACATTAAGATCATAATTTTCATTTATGTTCTTATATTTTATTTTAGTTGTTTTTTGTTCTATATCAAAATACCAACCTTCTTCGCTTAATTCCCATTCTTTTATATCTAGGAACATGGCAAGCTTTTTATCTCTTAAGTTAACTTGAACTGGAGCTATATCCTTACATATTAAATCTATATTAATTTCTTTAGGCTGCTTGTCATATCCGCCTTCTTTTTCAAATGCAATTTTAACACTATTTTCTCTCTTCACTGATATTAACGTCTTTAAGTATTCACCATTTTTGTAGTTATTAGTTACACCATCGTCTTCATATAATACAAAGCTTGATTCCTCTGATGGCTCTATTAGAAGCTTAAGTGTTTCTATTGAATCATTATTAATATTAGTTAAGCCTTCAGCAATTGGAATTATTGCTCCACTTCTAAAGAACATAGGAATTGAGTTTAATGAAACTTCAACTTCAATCGTCTGTCCACCTTCATATGTCTGTTTTGTATCCCAATCAAACCAAGCAGCTCCTTCAGGTAAATATACTTTTCTTGTTTTTGCACCTTTTTCTAGGACGTTTGCAATCAAAATAGAACTTCCAAGCATAAAATCAAAGCTTTCCTCAAGTAATTTTTTATCATCTTGGAATTCATATATTAAAGGCCTCATAATTGGTGATCCTTCTTTAGATGCTTCAAATAACAATGAATATAAGTATGGTACTAATTTATATCTAAGTTTTATAGCTTCTTTTATATATTTTGTATAAGATGGATACATCCATGGTTCTGTAACAGTATTATCAGTATTACAAGAATGAACTGAAAACCTTGGTTGGAATATTCCGTTTTGAACCCATCTTACAAATAGCTCTGGCTCAGGTGCTGGTCCAAAAAATCCTCCTATGTCACAGCCTTGATTTGCAACTCCTGAAAGTCCCATTCCAAGCATTACTGGAATATTGAATTTTAAACTCTTCCAGCTTGTATTATTATCTCCAGCCCATGTTTGAGCATAACGTTGAATCCCTGCAAATCCAGCCCTATTCACTATATATGGTCTTATATTTGGATAAACTTCTGCGACTGTTTCCTTTGCCATAAGTGCCATTAAATTTGGCATTATTGGTCTTAAACCACTTATTTCTTTCTTCATGCCCTCGAAATGACAAATTGCTTCCGTATTATTTATTTCATACTCATTGTTATCATTCCATATAGATGTGATTCCTAGTGAAACTAAAGATTCTTTTAAATGCTTTTTCCATAATTCTCTTCCCTTAGGATTTGTAAAATCTACAAAAGAAGCTTGACCTCCCCAATATCTATCTGTTTGAGATTTTTCTCCTTCGTCATCCTTTATATAAGCCCCGGCTTCATCAAATTCTTTGTATAGCGGATTAGAAATTAACATACCTGGTTTTATGTTAGGTGCCACACAAGCCCCTTTTTCCTTCACTTGTCTTACAAAATCTTCAGGGTTTTTGAATCTATCATAATTCCAATTGAATACATATCTTTTTCCATCTTTCCCTGTAGTATATCCTGATGACATAAAGAAACCATCACAAGGGATTCCTTCTTCTTTACATCTATCTAAAAATCGTAAGATAGCTTTATCTGAATCTTTATCTAATTCTGTGTAATACATAGTTGATCCCATATATCCTAAAGAATACTTTGTAGACATTGCAGTTTTTCCTGTTAAATCAGTATAATTTCTTACCACATCTTTGATTTTAGGTCCATAAATGAAAAATGCATCTAATTCTCCACCATCAGCACAGAAATAACTGTATTTATTCCAATATCCACTTCTTTCACATCCCATATCAAAAGTAGAATCATAAGAATTGTTATAGAATATTCCGCTAGCTATGCTATTTTTATTATTAAATTTTATATAAAAAGGTATATGCTTATATAATGGATCTGTATGTTCTGAATCATAACCTATAGTATCTACATTATGCATTCTCATTCTTCTCTTTTTCTTATTTAAATACCCAGCCTTTTCCCCAAATCCATAAAAATAATCTTCATCATCCATACATGAATAATGATAAAGTCTTCCTAATCTATCTTTTACATATGATTTTTCTTTTAAATCTGAATGTAGTATATTCCCTTGCTTATCTGTAATCTCTACTCCAAAAGGTTCTTTATAAATATTTATATTTAAACTTTTTGTAGCTAATACAATATAATTACCTAAATCTTCATAACTACTGCTAATTGCTTCTACTTGTTTTCTTTCATCTTTTAATAACTTGTCCATTTTATCTTTCCAAGCTGTCATAACTAAAGCATATGATGCTTCTTCTTGAAACTCCTCATCAAAAGTACAGCGAACTCTTACTATATTATCATTTAAAAGTATAATTCTATATTTAGCTGCATTAGTAGTGATTTCTAAATAATTATCAATATTTTTTAGACTTATAATTTTATTACTTATCTTCATAATGCTATCTCCTAGTATATTTATTTTATAATTTTTACCCTATTTACAATATAAGCCTCGTCTTATCAACTATTTTAGCAAATTGAGAAATGCTTATCTACTTCTCAATAATACAGTTCACAAAATCTATGACTCCATCTTCAACTTCATCTCTAATATCTAAATAATATTGTATTTCATGACGATATCCCGAATAAACTTTTGTCTTTACCATGTGCCCTGTTTCTGCAAGCCAATTCGACACAGCATAAACACCTTCTCCGTACAGACCAACTGGATCTTTATCTCCTGCAATATTGTAAACTTTAATTGATGTCGGCACTTTCTCTGCCCACTTAACACCAACAATATCATTCATTAAATTTGCAAAATAATATAGTGAACGTATATTAGGCTGCATTAGAAGATCACTATATATATCTCTTGCATGGTCTGCATTTACATCAGGATCACCACATGCCCATGTATTTGAAGTAACAGGATTTTCTTCATAACGTTCTGTTTTCCACATCCATCCCATGAGCATCTCTAAGCAAGAAGGATCAACTTCTTCTCCTCTACCTTCATCTATTAAATTTTTAAAAACAGGTATTACTGAACTTGCTGTTGGAATTACTCCTGAAGTTCCACATAAAATCAAACCATCAATTCCTTTTACATAAATGGTAGCATAACATCTTGCAACCATCGATCCCATGCTATGCCCAAACATAAAATAAGGTAAATCTGGATATTCTTCTTGAACAATTTTACGAAGTGAATGTTCATCTTCTACCATTGTCATATAACCTTTATCTCCCCAATCACTCCAATTGTCCGAAACATAAGCGGTTTTTCCATGTCCTACATGATCATCCGCAGCAACTATAAACCCTGCGTCATTCAATTTTAATATCATGTGCATATATCTACGTGAATGTTCATGATAACCATGCACAAGCTGGATAATTCCCCTTGGTTTACAAAAAGGAGTATAAATCCAAGCTTGTACCATATCCCTTTTATTAAATGATTCAAAACTTTTTTCTTGAAATGCCATAATAAATCTCCTTTGCTTATATAAATTCTTAAACTACCTTTTCAATTATTAGATAAATACCTTACAGCTTGGACTTATGCATTTTAAAATATGCTTTACCAGAAATAATAGGTACTCTTTTGTGTAGTGTTACATCAGAGTAGCTGTCCTTTCGGTTAGTCATAGCATAAGTCCAGATTTAAGTATCAGTTCTTATTCGTCTCCCATGCCAATTAAATCAAATCTTTCACAAGAAATTATAATTTCAAATTCTTTCTTTGCTGGTTTCTTGCATTTTACTAATACTGTTCTGTCTGATAATTCGTAGTACCATCCTTGTTCTGCTTTTTCCCAAGATGATTTATTTAAGAAACGAGGTATTTGTTCATTATCTACAGAAGCCCAATATGCACCTTTATCTTTACTTACTAATTTAATTGTAAGATCAGATATTCCACTTTCATAACTTCCTGTTGTTTTGAAAGAAATTTTCTTACGTGCTCCACCGCTTACATTAATTTCTGTATTTTCATATATACCTTTTTCAAAATCATTAGTTACACCATCATCATTATAGAAATTGAAGCTTCTTTCTGCTTCTCCTCCTATTAAAATGTCTAATGTCTTCATCTTATCAGTAGTAATATGCTTTACTTCTTCATTTGTTATGAAAATTCCATCTCCTCTTAAGAACATAGGAATGCTGTTAAGGGTAACTGGAATTTCTATTTCTTGTCCGCCTTTATATGCGGCCATATTGTTATTCATATCATACCAAGTACAGCCTTCTGGCAAGTAAAGTTTTCTATACTTCGCTCCCTTTTCCAATACATTTGCAACTAAAACAGATGGCCCAAACATAAATGTCATATATTGATCATCATAACAATTAACATCATCTTGGAATTCCATGAGTAATGGACGCATTATCGATTTACCAGTAGTATGAGCTTCATACATTAAAGAATATAGATATGGTAACATTCTATAACGCTGACTATATGCATTACGTACAAATTCATTATTTTCTTCATACATCCATGGCTGAGTAACAGTATTATCATTATTGGCTGAATTAATGCAGAATCTTGGCTGGAATATACCATTTTGAATCCATCTTAGTAATAGTTCTCCTTCTGGAGCACCTCCTGCAAAGCCCCCGATATCACAACCTGTATTTGCTACTCCTGATAACCCCATTCCAACAATAGTTGCTATATTAAATTTTAATGTACGCCAGTCTGTCAAATTATCTCCTGCCCATGTTTGTGCATACCTTTGAATACCTGCAAATCCAGCACGGTTTATAATATATGGACGGCGGTTTGGATAAAGTTCAGCTACAGCTTGCTTTCCAACATAAGCCATTAAATTAGAATGCATTATTTTAAGTTCCGCCATAGTGCCTGGTTTTCCATCAAAATCACATACAGCATTACGATCCTCTATTCCATCATATTCACAGTTGTCATTCCAAACGGTTATAGTTCCTTTGCTTAAAATATTTTCTTTAAGTAGCTTCTTCCACGTTTCTCTACCTGATGGCTTAGTAAAATCTACAAATCTTCCAACACCACCCCACCAACGGCCATTATAATCTCCTTTTCCATCTGGATTTTTAATAAATACATCATTTTCTTCAAATTCTTTTTTATAAGGATGCTTAGCTAAAATCCCTGGTTTTAAATTTGGTATAACATTAAGACCCATTTCATTCATTTTTTCCATAAATTCATCTGAATTCGGAAATCTCTTTTTGTTCCAATTGAAAATATATCTTAAATTATCTTCTTCTCCAGAAGAATACCCAGATGCTAATTTAAAGTTGTCTATATACATTTTTTCATCAAAATGCTTTTTAATTACTTCATATATTTCCTTATCGCAATCTTTTTCAAGTTCAGCATAATACATTGTAGAAGCTGTATAACCTAAGCTTTGTTTAGGAGGCATTGCCTGCTTTCCTGTAAGTTTTGTGTAATTATCTAAGACTTGTTCAACTTTTGGTCCATTGATAAAGAATAGATCAATGTCTCCTCCATCAGCTTGATAATAACTATAACGAGGCCAGTATCCACTAATTTCATTACCCATATCAAATACTGAATCATAGGAATTATGATAGAAAAGTCCAATGGCATGATGATTATTGTTATTTAACTTAATATAAAATGGGATATGTTTATATAAAGGATCTCCAAATTCAGGATCATGCCCAATTGCATCTTTAGGCGACATACGCATTCTTCTACCCATTTTATCTAACTTTCCAGTCTTTTCACCAAATCCGTAAAAATGATCATTTTGTAAATCAACTTCATTATAATGATAAATTCTTCCTAGTTGATCACATTCAAAAGCTCTATCTGCAAGATCACTATATAACTTTTCTCCATTTAATTTATATATAGAAAAATGTAATGGTGATTTAGCTAGTACTAATTTTAATGTTTTTGTATAAAATATAATTTCTTTTTCATTTTCTTCAAAAGGAATATCTAATGCTTCTATTCTTTCACGTTCTTCTGCAAGTAAAGAATCAAAACGATCCTCCCATGCAGTCGTAACCAATGTATAAGATGCTTCCTCAAACTTTCTATCAAAAGAAGCTCTAACACGTATAATATCATCTGACATAAAAATTATTTTTATATCTGCGGTATCCCCCTTCACTAAATAACCATTCTGTATTCTATTTATAGACATAAATTCCTTTAATAACATGTAACTTCCTCCTAAACTACTAATTTATACTTATTAATCTATCAACAACATATTAAGGCGTAGATTGCCCGTTTATAAACTTGTTATATAGGTTGTTCAATTATGATTTTTTTCAACAACTGTCAAAACTCAATTATTTAACAACCTATATCTATATAACATTATAAGAGTAGCAAAATAACTTAACTGATACTATTCATTAAATTATCTTGTGTAAAATTCTGTTTCCAAACATCCTCATATTTATATCCAGTAAGACTTTCAACAACTTCTTTTGTGTTTGAGTCAACATCATCTTTTAAACCACCATTTTTCAAACGTTCAACTTCATCTATTAATATCTGATGAGTTTCTTTATTAAGCTTAAAAGTAAATGCAAGTATTAATGATAATGCAAACAAACCAACACATCCAATAAGTAAAACATATCCAATAATCTGTACTGTTTGAGGAGATTGAACCTCTTGACCTTTAACAAATCCTCCTTCTTGCAACACAACACCGATTAAAAATGTAGCAATGGCTACAGTGCTCTTTCTAGTAAAAGTCATAACTGCTGCAAAAAGTCCCTCTCTTCTTTTCATCGAAACAATTTCATCAACATCAGGAATAAATGGGAACACTGTCCAAGGAGTTAGAACCGCCAAGGATCTAAATGCAAAGTAAACTATAGATATTCCAAGTAAAATAGCAGTCTTAGCTTCAGGATCAGCTAAATAAACTCCATAATATGCTAGTACACTTAATATCATAAATGTATACGTAATCTTATATAATTTAGTAGGTCCAAGTTTTAAAAATAAAATTCCACCTATAATTGTTCCTGGTATACCAATAATGCTAAATGAAAGCAAATATGCACCAAAAGATGATGAAACCTTTAAATTATAAACACAGAAAAATAAAAATACAGCATTAAATATATCCCCAGCAGTAAACGATAATAAATAAAGTCCTAAATGTTTCCTGAAACTTTTTAGCTTAAATGTAGATGCATATTCCCCAAGCACTTTTAAGTAATCACTAAAATTCCTATTCCCTTTAGATTGAGATGCAGCCAATAATTCTTGCTCCATCGCTGGTGTAATTTCTCTTTCCCAAGTCGCTTTATATGTTATAAATATACAAATCGCATACAATATTGCAAAAAATAATCCATTATAGAAATATGCATAAGGATTCTTTTGGCCAAAATGTCCAATCAATTGTGCAGGAACAAAGGTCCCTAAGAACTGACCTAAAGAAGAAATAACTAATCTGCAAGTAGAAATTTTAGTTCTATCAGAGTAGTTAGTTGTCATTTCAGTCGGTAGTGTTTCCCATGGAATTAATACCATGGCTGCAACTATTTCAAATAATAAATAGCAACTTAAATAAAACCAGTAATTCATTCCTATTGTCCATATTAATACATAAATTGCCATTAATGGCGCTCCAATTAATAAAAAGAAACGACGTCTTCCAAATATCTTTCCAAGCTTAGTTTTATAAAAATTATCAGATATACTCCCTATAAAAAGACTGGCAATTGCATCTACAAAACGAGCAACCGCAACAATAGATGCCCCTTGTATAGGTGTAAGTCCACAATAAGTTGTATAGAAAAACAATAAGAAAGCTCCAATTATTGTAAAGGCTCCGCCGCCCATTATATCAACTAATCCATATCCAATACATCTAGGTAAAGTAATCTTTTTATCTTTTATAGACATATAATCTACCTCTTTCTTTAATTAATATTTTTAATTAGCAATCTTCTATCTAAATATTGAAATATTCCTTTGCATTGTTGTAGCATATACCTTCAACAACTGTTTTTAGCAATTTAATATTTCCTGGTACTTCACCATTTTCTACCCATTCTCCGATTAAATTGCAGGCAATTCTTCTAAAATACTCATGTCTTGTATATGATAAGAAGCTTCTAGAATCCGTTAACATTCCAACAAAACGGCCTAATAATCCAAGATTTGCTAACACTTTTATTTGTTCAATCATTCCATCTTTATTATCGTTAAACCACCAAGCTGCACCGAATTGCATTTTTCCTGGAATCCCCTCTCCCTGAAAATTTCCTATCATAGCTCCAAGAACATAATTATCCTTTGGATTCAACGTATATAAAATTGTTTTAGGAAGGGAATTTTCCTTATCTACAGAATCTAAAAGTCTAGATAATGGGTACGCTATACTCTCATCATTAATTGAATCAAATCCTGTATTAGGGCCTATTTTTTCGAACATTCTATTATTATTATTCCTTAGCGCAGCTATATGAAGCTGCATAGCCCATCCAAGCTCATGATAAAGTTTAAATACATGTGTTAATGTATAAGTTTTGTACTTCTTTTCTTCATCAAGGCTTACTACTTCTCCATTTAAGGCTTTAGCAAATATAGCTGCTGCATCTTCTTTTGATGTATCTGCATAAACTACTGTCCCATCTATACCATGGTCTGCTATCCTACATCCAACCGAATGGAAGTACCTTACTCTTGAGTCAAATGCATTTAGAAATTCATCATAATTACTTATAGTGATCTCCGATACTCCTTCTAATTTTTTTACCCATGAAACAAAACCATCTAAGTTTATTTCTATTCCTTTATCTGGCCTGAAAGTTGGTAAAACATTTACATTAAAACTCTCGTCTTCTTTAAGCTTAATGTGATATTCTAAAGTATCAGTAGGATCATCAGTTGTACATATAGTTTCAACCTTTGATTTTGTAATTAAATCTCTTGCTCTAAATCCTTCTCCACTTAACAATTCGTTTGCTTTTTTCCAAATTGCTGGAGCAGTTTCTTCATCAAGCAGTTCATATATTCCAAAGAACCTTTGAAGCTCTAAGTGAGTCCAATGATAAAGAGGATTTCCTATAGACATAGGTATGGTTTTTGCCCAAGCTAAAAATTTATCATAATCACTGCCATCACCTGTAATATATTTTTCATCTATACCATTGCATCTCATTGCTCTCCATTTGTAGTGATCCCCGTATAACCATACTTCAGTTATGTTATTAAATTTTTTATTTTCATATATCTCCTTAGGATCAATATGACAATGATAATCGATAATAGGCATATTCTTTGCATAATTATGATATAACTCCATAGCTGTTTTATTAGATAATAAGAAATTTTCATCCATAAATTTCTTCAAATTCATCATCCTACTTTCAAATAAAAGTTTAATATTTGTGAAGTATTGAATGGATTTTCTTTAACGGTACACACTCTGCTAATTAGAGTACATTATCGTAATCTTTATATATCCAACACCCTACTATAACGTTTTCTTTTACACTAATCTTTGTAAATTTTCATTACTTAGATTATGTTCCCAACTCTAATATTTCTTTAAATCTTCATAATCTAAGCAAGATTGTTAGTTAGTGCAATTTGTGTTATAATGTATTTCTTAATAATTTTCTTAGCATTTTTATCATTCTTTGTTTATATTATTTGCCAGAATATAATAAACTGGAATGATAAAAATGTTATTTTTTACATATCTCAATTTCACCATAAACTATCTGCATTCTAAGTACTTTTCTAAAGTAGACCTAACAGCACCAGTTCCAGAAATCATTTCGGTGAAATAACCTTCAATTTTTTCTCCTAATCCTATAACATAAAGATCTACGCCAAAAATTTCTTCATTCATTAGTATCGGTTTTAGAGTATCTCCTAATTGTTCTATAGTTCCTAATTTTATATTAGCTACATATTTCTTTAGTTCATCTAATAATGGATCTGGACTTAATTCCATTGCATTACCATCATCAGCTATTCCCATTAAATATCTGCACCAACCTGCAATAACAAGCGGAATGTATTTAAGGTTTTTAGTATCTAAATCTACTCTATCTCTGTAAGCCTTGATTGTCTCCCCAAATCTTATACCAACCTTTTGAGATGTATCTGATGCAATCCTTTGAGGAGTATCTGGTATATATGGGTTCGGAAGTCTAACTTCAAGTACTTCTTTAATAAAATCTTCAGGTTTTAATATTCCTGGATCAACAACAACTGGCATTCCTTCGTCGTACCCAATCTTTTCAACTAGTTTCTTTAGAGTTTGGTCTTTCATTTCGTCTGCAATTAAATTATATCCAAGTAAAAATCCAAAGACTGCTAAAGAAGTGTGTAGCGGATTTAAACAAGTACAAACCTTCATTTTTTCAACTCTCTCGACTGTTTCTCTGTTTGTTAAAAATACTCCAGCCTCTTCTAATGCTATTCGTCCATTTGGGAAATCATCTTCTATAACAAGATACTGTGGTCCTTCTGCATTTACAAAAGGTGCAATATAAGTATTCTTATTAGTGCATATAATCTCAGTACTGTCAAAACCGTTTTCTCCTAAAGTATCTTTAACACTTTGAGAAGGTCTAGGCGTAATTTTATCTATCATACTCCAAGGGAACGATACCTTTTTATCATCATTGATATATTGTAGAAAGCCTTTATCAACTAATCCATTTTCAGTCCACTTCTTTGCTATTGTTTCCATTGCATCATGAAGCTTTTCACCATTTTTTGAACAATTGTCCATACTTACAAAAGCTATTGGAAGTTGTCCATTCTTATATCTCACATATGCTAAAGAAGTAGCTTTAGCAATAATACTTACAGGATGTTCTAATCCATCTGTTATATCCTCTTTAGATAGATTTTTTACGCTATAACCTTTTTCAGTTATCGTAAAACTTGCTATTTGTAATGCTGGATTTGAAAATATATCTTCCAGTCTATTCCAATCTTGTCCCCTTGAATAGTCACAAACTAGGCTTTCTCCTATGCTTCCTACAACTTTTTTCTCCAAGCTTCCATCTGGTTTCATAATTACTAACAAACTTAAATCATCATGAGGCGCATAAATTTTATCTATTATTTCATAGTCATATCCTTCTACAGCAACAATACCTCCAGTTACTTTTTTATTGTTTAAAAGTTCTTGTTGCAGCATTGCTATAAATCCTCTAAATATGTTTCCTGCTCCAAAGTGCACCCAAGTAGGATTTTCCTTAGTTAAAGTTGACATATTATCATGATCAAACTTTGGAAGTTCTATTCCAGCATTTTCCCATAACTCGCTGTTTTTAATACTTTCTTTGCTTAGTATTAATTTGGCATTATTCATTCCTATTTTCACCTCTTTAAAACTACTATTAATAGCATTACCAATTTTAATTATCTTTTATATCTTAGGATTAATAAATCCAAGATTTTATTGCAATCTCTAATTTTATTTATTCTTAAGCCTTATTTAGTTCTTTGTAGTGTATCCCATATTCCCCAGATATACATAATTCCAAGAGCTCTATCATAAAGTCCATAACCTGGTCTACACTGCTCATTCCATATATGTCTTCCATGATCTGGTCTCGCATATCCAGTAAATCCAAATTCATGGTAAGCTTTTACTATGTCACATATATCTAATGAGCCATCACAAGTTCTATGAGATGTTTCAATAAAATCACCATTTTCATAAATCTTTACATTTCTAATATGAGCAAAGGCAATTCTGTTTCCAAATTCTCTTATCATTGCTGGCACATCGTTATTAGTATTTGAGCCTATAGCACCGCTACAAAGAGTAAGGCAGTTATATGGACTATCAACAAGCTTTAATAATCTTGCTAAGTCGTTTCTACTTTTAACTATCCTTGGTAAACCAAATATTGACCAAGGTGGATCATCCGGATGAACTGCCATCTTAATATCATTGATTTCAGCTACAGGAATAATTTGCTCTAAGAAATATTTCAAGTTATTCCATAAATCTTCTTCTGTAACATTTTTATATGCTTCAAAAAGTTGTGTCAGATTCTTTAATCTTTCTGGCTCCCAACCTGGCATTGTAAGATCTGGATTTGATGCTATCTTGTTAACCAACTCCATTGGATCTATATCTGTAATCCTTGCTTTTTCATAGAAAAGAGCTGTTGAACCATCTTCTGTTTTTTTGTACAAGTCAGTTCTCAACCAATCGAATACCGGCATAAAGTTATAGCAAATTACTTTTACGCCAACCTTGGCTAGTTTCTCTATTGTCTTTTTGTAATTTTCAATATATTTATCTCTAGTTGGAAGTCCTAATTTAATGTCCTCATGAACATTAACACTTTCAACAACATCTAAATTAAATCCATATTTATCAGCTGATTTCTTCACTTCAAGAATTTTTTCCATCGGCCATTCATCACCAGCTGCCATATCATGAAGAGCCCAAACAATCGTTTCTACACCGGGAATCTGTTTAATTTGCTCAAGTGTTACGGTATCGTTACCTTCACCATACCATCTGAAACCCATTTTCATAATAATATACCTCCTGTCATTCTATCTAATTTGGTTTTACCGTATAGTTTTTTTGCCAGCATATAAAGAGTTTAAATTGAATGCTCTATATAGGCCTCACCTCCCTAAATTGAAAATTTATTTTAATATCAGATGATTTTAATATCATGGCATCTAATATTTAAGTGTGTTGTATAACCCTAATCTTTGAAATAATTAGGATAACTTTCTCTTACTTGTGTTTTATCAAAGATGACCATATTTAAATGCTTCTTCATGAATTCTTCTGCCATCTCTGGATTTTTATTTTTTATAGCATTAAATATTTCTTTGTGCTGAAGATAGATATTATCCCAACTAGAATTAACTGTTAATCTTAATACACGAATTCTTTGAAATTCGGTACTTCCATCATTAATACTATTCCATATCCTCTTTTTGCTACATCCTTCAAAAATTATCTTGTGAAATTCCTCGTCCGTATTAAATAATTTTTTATAGTCGTTATTTTCTATATACATTTTTTGAAACTTTAAATTCATTTCCAAAGCCAATATATTTTCTTTTGGAAATTCCATACAGGCTTCTTTTACTACAGCTCTTTCTAAATGCTCACGTAAAAATCTTTCTTCTTCAACAGCAGATAAATCAATTAATGAAACAACTGTACCTTTTTGAGGATAAATTTGCACTAAGCCTTCTTGAGCTAAACGGACAAGAGCTTCTCTGACTGGAGTTCTGCTCACTCTATATTTTTCAGAAAGTTCTTTTTCAGAAATGCTTGTACCAGGCTCAAGATATAGATTAATAATTTCTTCTCTGAGATTATGATATATAACCTTACTCGTAGAATTCTTGCTTATTTTAAAAGTCATACTTATATTCTCTCCCATTGACGTGTTTTACCATACTTGTATGGTAATTATGAGTATAGTCTCACTATCTAAGAATCGTTTACAAAGACTTGTATAGTAAATTTTTTCACTTGCTTTTCCCTAATTGCTATGATTAAATTATAGCTATATAAATACATAAACAATATGTTTTAATTGCTTCAAAACTTGCAAAAATTGCTATAGTAAAATATAATGTATCTCAGTTTTATTAAAAATCACTTATTCAAATAATCTCTTTCGCAATTTAAAACGTTTAATTGTTTAATAATTCAGTAATTTTATCGCAATTTATACAATTCGTCGAAGAGGTGATATCAATGAAAAGAAAAATACATGAGTTTTTTACACGCAAACATATGCTTTCCAGTGACTACGAAATCTTTCACTTCTTAAATACTGATGTGCCATTTCAATACCTACACAATCATGACTTTTATGAGTTTTATCTATACCTTTCTGGAGATGTTACATATTTGATAGAAGGTAAGTCATACAATCTAAAATCAGGTGACATAGTATTAATTAATACAAGAGAACTACACCGAGCTGTTATTAATAGCATGAAAGTGCCTTATGAGCGTATTGTACTCTGGATCAACAAATCTTTTCTACATGAATTGTCAACGCCAGAAACGGACCTTACACAGTGCTTTGAAAACATAGAGAAATCAAATGTTATAAGAGCTGATTTTCAAATTCAGCAGAATGTAAGGGCACAACTTAGCAAGCTACTTGAACTTGAAAACTACAAAGGCTTAGGTAAAGATTTGCTATATAAAGCCTATATTATAGAACTTATAATACAGTTAAATAATCTTGTTTTAAGTCATAAATCTGATTTTGACATTGATGTGACGAAGAGCAGCTTAATTGATGGAATAGTTGAATATATTAATAATCATATTAATGAAGAACTTACAATTGATGAGCTTTCTAAAGAATTTTATCTTAGTAAATTCCATTTATCTAGAGAATTCAAAAAGTATACTGGTACTACAATCCATAGGTATATCGTACAAAAAAAATTAATACAAGCTAAAGAATTAATTCTTAAAAATCATCCGATAAATAGCGTTTACAAACAATCTGGATTTGGTGATTACTCAAATTTTTTTAGAGCCTTTAAGAATGAATACAGCATTTCCCCTAAACAATTCTATGAACTTATGGTTGAATCTAATTTGAAGAAATAATAAACATTAGAAATTTTATGATATATAGTTTTATAATAAATATTTCAATAGCTTTTTCTATTAAAAAAAGGAAATAACATATTTAAATTTATCTTATATATATCTTTTTTAATAACAAAACCGTGCTAAAATCTATATGATTAGAGAATAACTGGACAAGGCATATAATGTAGAGAACTAATTGCAACATATGTACATCAACGAAATACTTTAAGGATTTTACTTAATTTTCTAATTAATAAATTTTAAATGAACAAGATACAAACTCATTATTAATAATTTATTACAAGAATAGCATATGTAAGTACTATTCTTGTAATTTTTTGTGTAGATATATATAATTTATTTAAATGTACACCAAAACTTGTTAAAATAAAAAATTCGTAAATAATTTGAATAGGCTTTTTTGAGGTGAAAATATGAAAGCAAATGTAGAAATAGTTCTTGGATTTCTTGGCTCTGGAAAAACGAGGTTTATAAATTCTATGCTAAAAAGAAAAGAATTACAAGATGAAGCTATCGTTGTTATACAAGATGAATTTGGAGACTGTCAAATACAGGATGACTTGAATAATAAAAATCCAATAGTAGTAATTAATGTTGATAAGAATAAAGAAATTGATGAAAGTTATATAACCGAAATCGTAAGTAAACATGCTCCGAATAGGATTTTTATCGAAATAAATGGTATGAAAGATTCTACTAAAGTAATTAATATATTTAATACAAAAAAGATAAAGAGTATATGTAGAATTGATAACATAATAAGTACTATTGATACAACAAGCTTTAATATGTATTTCAGAAATATGAAAAGTATTATTAGCACTCATATTTTAAATAGTGAAACTATAATTTTGAACAATGTAGTCGAGTTAGATAAAAAAGAACTTTTAAACATACAAAAAGAAATTGAAAATATTAATGAGACTGCTGATATACTAAGGCATTTATACATAACAGATGATAAAATATCAAATAAAAAAGAATATGTAAAAACTACAAGGCATGGTTTTTCATTCTTTAATACTTTTTTATATTCAGGTTTTGTACTATTTTTATTCATTTTTTTGATTACGATGTCAACATTAAATATTAAAATATCCAGTGCGTATTTAGATAGATTCAAAAAATTTTATGATGTATTTATAAGCATATTAATTCAAGGTTTTCCCTTCATTCTTATTGGGAGTTTTGTATCTTCAATAATTCAAATTTGTATATCAAGAGATACATTTATTAAACTATTTCCAAAAAATAGTTTTTTATCTTGTGTAATTGCAGCTTTTGCAGGTTTATTATTTCCAATATGTGATTGTGGGACAATCCCTGTGGTTAAAGGCCTTATGAAAAAGAATGTTCCTATAGCAGCAGGAATTACTTTTATGCTTGCAGCGCCAATTGTAAATCCAATAGCAATTATTGCAACTCTCTATGCTTTTCCAGGTATGGTATCTGTCGTAATTTACAGGTTAGCTGCTGGAATATTAATCTCTGTTTTAGTAGGTTTAATTATGCAGTTTACTACTAAGAAGGATGAAGAAATTTTAAAAAATAATTCTGATATAGATACATGTGATTGCGGTTTTTGTGATGGTAAACAGGATTATTCAGAAAGTAATCTACAAAAAGTCAAGGCAATATTCGTTCATGCAGGAGATGAATTCTTTAATATAGGTAAATATATGATTATTGGAACTTTTTTATCTAGTATTTTTCAAAGTATGACATTTATAAGTAGCAATACTTACATTTCTAATGATAGTAGAGTTTCTCTTCTTGTAATGATTTTATTATCTTTCTTACTTTCAGTTTGTTCAACTTCAGATGCATTTGTTGCCAAAGGTTTTTTAAGAGCCTTTCCAATAAGCTCTATACTTGGATTTTTAGTAGTTGGACCCATGTTAGATGTAAAAAATACAATGATGCTTTTTGGAAGCTTTAAAAAGAAATTTGTAATAAAATTAATATTTACTATTATTTTAGTGTCATTTAGCATTTTGATTAACTGCAAATTAGCTTGATAATATTGAAAAATAGCTCAATATATTATCATATATTCCATAGCTATTATAGATAAATTAATTGAAGGAGGTAGCATATGAAAAGAATTAGTTCAGATATAATTATTAAAATACTGATATTGCTATGTTTTGGGATATTTTACTTTAAGATAATTAAGAATAATGAAATAATAATGTATGTACATCCAAGAATTATTCCATTTGCTATTTTAGGAATGCTAGCAATGTTTGCAATTGCGTTATTTCTAATTACAGACAGTCGTCGAACCAAAAAGAAGAATACCAAGTTAAGGAATTATGTAGTCTTCATCATTCCCTTAGTTATGGTATTTTTCATGCAAAGTACCAGTGCAAATTTTAGCGGATCATTAAGCACCAATTTAACTTATGACAATTCTAAGCCTAATCCCTCAAACCAAAAGATTAACAATGTTGAACAGGGTAAATATGATGATGATTTATATATTAAAGATAATGTTATAGAAGTAGATGTGAACAATTTTCTGCACTCCTTCGATGAACTTACAGAGAACGCAAATAACTATGATGGACAAGAAATAGAAATAACAGGATTTGTTTATAAAGACACAACCCTTAACGATAATGAATTCTTAGTGGGTAGATTTGTAATGGCGTGTTGTGCAGCTGATTTACAAGTTGTAGGAATTAAATGCGATAGTAATAATCAAGAAATCTACAGTAAGGATACATGGGTAAAAATAAGGGGCAAACTTAAAACTGAAACAGTTAAGTATGCAGTGAACCCGGTTATAGTAGTCGAACATATAGAAAAAGATCCTAATCCCAAAACTGAATACTTATATCCATTTTAAAAATCCTTAACTATCTAGATTTAATATGTCATAAACTGTGCCAAATATAACTATTAAAAAATTATCTTTATATAAAAAAATAAACTATGCCACTTTCATTTAGTGTTTTATAGCATAAAGAGCTATATAAACATTAAATGAAAATTAGCATAGTCATATAAGGCATAATCCCCAAAACAACAAGTCCAGTTGCCTAATAATTATTTTAGAATTTTAAATTCATATCCTTGTCCCTTTAAATATTCTATAACTTCTGGCAAAGCTTTTGCTGTTTCTTCTTTTCCGTACGTATCATGCATTAATATTATTGCTTTTTCCCTGTTTGCCACAGTTTTTATAACTTCTTGTTTTAACTGTTCTGCTTTTTTAGGAGCACCTTCTGCATCTCCAGATAACGAATTCCAATCAATTTGATGATAATCCTTGTCATGCAATGCTTTGTCCATAGCTTCTGCTCCTGACGGATCTTTCTTGTCCCAAGTCATTTGTCCTCCTGGAAATCTAACAGCTCTTGCCACAAAATCTTGTCCTAAAATATTTTTCAAAGATTGATTTGTTTTCTCAAAATCGGACATACAATTCTCCAAATTTATTTTTCCATTTGGATATAAGTAGTTATAATCATGCGAATAAGTATGATTACCTATTGCATTACCTTCATCAAACTCCCTTTTTACTAAATCTTTGCTTGCCTGATCTTTATCTATATATTTTCCTATAAGGAAGAAAGTTGCATGTACATCTTCTTTCTTAAGAATATCTAATATCTGAGGGGTAACTGTTTCTGATGGCCCATCATCAAAAGTCAAATAAACAACTTTCTTACCATCAGCTCCATCAGGCCTTTGTCCTTTCATTTGCTGATTTAAATATTTTTCTACAAATGCTGAGTTTTCTACTTCTGAATTACTTTCTGATTTAAGTTCGTCACTATCCGTTTCACTTTTACTCTGATTATCACTTGATTCAGATTTTGCATTCTGGTTACCATCAAGTGCTTGTACAGTTTTTGTATTATTTGAAAATCTTTGCATTACTATGTTACCTACTGTTATAACCAATATGGAAATAATAATAAATAGAATTGTGATCTTTGCTACTTTAATGTTTTTATTTGGGTTATTCCTATTGTTATACTTCATTTTTCATCCCTCTTATGTCTTATCTATGTGTGTCTTAATAGTTCTTTATTAGATAGCAGCATATTAAGCATATGTTGCAATTGAATTCTATAATTTACCTTAACTAAATATTCGTCTTATTAGAACTTTCAAGGCTAAGTATACTATTGCAACATATATACTGAGTATTTGTAGCTAATTATTTAAAAATTCCTTGTGTAAATTCATCTAAATCAACATCATGGTTTATTCCATTAACAAATCCTGTCTCACTGTATTGATGTCCAACTCTTGAAAACCATATTTTATTTGTTGGCAGGTTTTGAAATGGAGTATTATTATAATTTGCTTCCCATAAAGGATAGTTAGATAATCTGCCGTCTAGATTGCTAATGAAGCTACTATATGTGTATATACCTATATCCATATTACTTACTTTCTTGAATTCGGCTATAAATCTTAAAGCATAATCCATAATGTCAAATCCTGTAGCTTCTATATCTAACATTGGTTTCAAATCGTTTCTTTTATCCTTTATACTATTATAAAAATTATCGGCTTGAGTTTCTGGAGCACTTGTCCCAACTAAGAAGTGATAGAAACCAACCTTTAATCCAGCTGATGAAGCCCCATTATAATTAGCCTGTAAATACGGATCTATAAAAGTTGTTCCTTCAGTTGCTTTTATATACACTAATTGAACTCCACTTGCTTTTACTGAATTAAAATCTATGTACCCATCATAATTACTAATATCTATACCATAATATTTGCTTAAAGTGTTCCCACTACTGCTTGAACCAGAAGAACTTTGACCTGGAGTGCTTCCGGTACTACTTGATCCAGAAGGACTCTGACCTGAAGTGCTTCCGCTACTGTTTGAACCAGAAGTATTTTGACTTGAAGTGCTTCCGCTACTACTTGATCCAGAAGTATTTTGATTTGACGCACTTCCGCTGCCACTTGGTCCAGAAGTATTTTGGCTTGAATCTTCATACCTCTTGCCATCTGATCCAATCTTGTATCCATCTTTAGTAGTATTAGTAAGCATTTTTCCTGTGTCTTTATCTAAGTAATACCACGCTCCATTAAGATAAGCCCATCCTGTTGCCATGCTTCCATCATTATTAAAGTAATACCAGTTATTGTTTATAGTAATCCATCCAGTTTCCATATCTCCGCTATCAGTAAATTCGTATGTTGTACCATCTATCTTATTAATACCAGTTACCATACTTCCATCGTTCTTTAAATAGTACCATTTATTATTATTCTTAATCCATCCAATATGAATTTTTCCACCTTTATCGAAGTAATACCATTTATCATTTATTTTACTCCATCCACTATTGGTTGCCATAACTCCTGAATCTTTGAAATAGTACAAATTTGAACCATCATCTCGTATTCCAGTTGCCATAGCACCTGAATCAGTTAAGAAATACCAATCACCATCTAACTGTTTCCATCCTTTTGCCATAGCTCCACTTTCATCCATGTAATACCAGTTACCTTTGTCTTTTACCCATCCAGTTTTCATTTTACCGTCATCTTCATTTAAATAGTACCAATTATTATCTGGTTTAATCCATCCAATCGCTTTTGTATTATCTGACTTATAATAATACCAAACTCCACTCTCATTCTTCCAACCAATATTGGATGTTATACTAGTATCACTAGTTGCAGCTTGTACATTTAATCCTGGAATTAAAATTAGTACCATTAATACAGATAATATTGTGAGTCTCTTTTTAATATTCAAAACAACCTGTCACTCCCTTTTTTATTTTTTAGCTAAAATATAATTAAATTGAATACGAAGTTAATTTTATGCTTCAATAAGATTCTTTCCATCTATAGCAATGCTTCCATCCTTGTAATATTGCATTACTCTCTTAACATAATCCTGAACCCCTTGTGACATCTTACATAAATCATCATCTGATAAGACTCCATCTTTTTTTACATTTTGTGGTCCAGCATTATAAGCTGCTATTGCTATTTTTACATCACCATTAAATTGGTTTAGATATTCTTTTAGTAATTTTGACCCTCCATCGATATTTTGCTCTATATCATATCCGTCAGTCATTCCAAGATATGTATAATTCTGAGGCATAATCTGCATCAATCCAGTAGCACCTGAACTTGATGTTGCTTTTGGATCAAAATCTGACTCTGCCTTAATTATAGCTAGTATCAATTTTGAATCTAGTCCATATTTATTTGCCGAATCATTTACTGAGTTATATATTTTTTTCATAGTATCACTTGATCCCTTCGAGCTAGTGCTTAAAGGAATTTGATTAAGCGGCTTATATCTTTTTCCATCCGATCCAATCTTATATCCATCTATGGTAGTATCCGTTAGCATTTTTCCTGAAGCAGGATCTAAATAGTAATAATCGCTTCCATTTGATGTAACCCATCCTGTTGCCATTGATCCATTATCATTTAGGTAATACCATACTCCATCAAGATTTATCCACCCTGTAGCAACACTTCTATCAGTATTGAAATAATACCAGTTATTGTTCACATTAACCCATCCAGTTTCCATCTCACCAGTATCACTAAACACATATGTTGTATTTCCTATTTTATCAGTACCAGTTACCATACTTCCATCATCGTTTGAGTAATACCACTTATCATTATTCTCAACCCATCCAGTATGTATCTTTCCATCTTTATCAAAATAGTACCATTTATCATTTATCTTAGTCCATCCAGTATTTGTAGCCATAACCCCTGAATCTTTGAAATAATATAAATTAGAATTATCCTGCTGAATTCCAGTTGCTCTAGCACCCGAATCAGTTAAAAAATACCAGTCACCATCTAACTGTTTCCATCCTTTTACCATAGCCCCATTATCATCCATATAGTACCAGTTTCCTTTATCCTCTAACCATCCAGTTGTCATTTTACCACTATCTTCATCTAAATGATACCAATTATTATCCGGTTTAATCCATCCAATTGCTTTTGTGTTGTCAGACTTATAATAATACCAAGATCCATTTTCATTTTTCCAACCGATACTTGATGTTATATTTGTATCAGTAACATCAGCTTGTACATTTAATGTTGGAATAAAACTTAGCGCAATTAATGCTGATAAAACTGTAAGTACTTTTTTAATATTCAAAGTAATCCATCACTTCCTTTTAACTGATTCTTAATAAAAAATGTTATTAGACTAAATAACTAATACTGATTTTAAAAAGTTAAATCTAATATTAAAATTTATCATTAAAAATCAGTATTAATTATGTATTTTATAGTTTTTTAATGTTCTTTATTATTTTTAAAGTAATTCTTTTCAATAATGGCTTCCGAAACTTTGAATTCATCTTTTAGATGCTTTACTTCTTTTTCATCTTTTGGGTTTCCTACAATTTGACCTTCATTTAATATTGTAGCATCTCTATTCGTATTCACTAATACTCTTCCTATTGAATTATTCTCAAATTCACTTCTATCCTCGCCAAGCAAGTATAATATTGTCGGTTTAAAATCTGTTTGACCACCAGCTGTTGATATAACTTCTGATTTTAAGTTCCTTGAATAAATCATATAGGGAATCTTTCTTTGATTATCCTTCCACCAATCTCCTTCTAAAGGCGCATTTTCTATATCTTGTTCATAAAATTTATGAACACCACAATGATCACCGTAAATCATAACTACCGTATTATCCAATAAACCTTCCTTATCTAATTCTGCTATAAACTTTCCAATAGCTTCATCGGTATATCTTACAGATTGAAAATACTTTCCTAGCATATTATCATCAAGTTCTTTAGGTAGGTTTAAATATTTTTTATTTTCTGGCATCTCAAAAGGGCCGTGACTTGTCAACGTAGTCATAAATGCATAATAGGGTTGTTTTTCATCTTTTAACTTTTGAGCTACTTGCTTTAAATATGATTCATCTGAAAGTCCCAAACCTATAATTTCATCCTGATTAAACTTTCCTACATCTAATATTTTATCAGCCCCATAGCTTTTATGCATTTCTGTCCAATTCCAATTTCCAGGTGGTTCTGCATGAGTAGAAACTGTAGAATATCCTTTACCTTCTAAAATATTTTGAAGTGTATTATATTGACTCCAAGGATAAGAATATACTGTAGTACCTTCTCTTATAGGGAGTACTGATGCATTAACCATCAAATCACAGTCTGAACTTGTTCCAGAATTATTTTGTTCACGTATATTATTAAAATACAAGCTATTTGACAATAACTTATTTAAATTTGGTGTTATTTCTTGTCCATACACTTTTTGATTAATGACAAAGTTCTCCAAAGACTCTACTTGTAGTGCAATTACATTTTTTCCTTTAAACATTCCCTTGTAACTATTGTCAGGTAAATCTTCTTTATTATCGTTAAACCAATTCTCTATTTCTTTTTTATCTTCATCTGTTAAAGTTTTATTTTTATTTTTATAGAACTCAATATCAAAACCATGATATCCAAGTGGGCTCATATCTCCAAAAGTCTGAAATGGCGCCCAAGACAATCTAAATACATTTTTCCCTTGATCCATTTGCTTGACATCTACTGTGTAATAACCAAGCCATATAACAAGTGCACTTGCGATAAATACATACAAGGTCTTTGCTATCCTAAAATATGCTTGACTTTCATTCACTTCTTTAACTTTAATAAACTTATGTATTAAGAAGAGCATTACAAAGTCAATGATAAATACTAAATCCACTATTCTAAAATTAAATAAATTTTTGCCTTCCGGATTAAATATCTCGGTATGCATTAAATGTCTTATAGATAAAAAGGTTTCATTTGAACGATAATACCAGATATCTGCAACAAAAAGAATTGTCACTAAAATATCTATTATTAAGGCAGCACCAAGCCTCCCCCTTTCTTTAAAAAGAAATATTGGACTGCATACTAATACTATTATTGCTATATGCACCCAAAGTACTGGACTATCAAAATAAGCACTTCCTAAACTTATACTTGATGAATCTTGTGTCCTTAGCATAGATAATAGCAATGTTGATTTAGCTTGTAACATTGCTACCATAAATATAAATAACCAATTTTTTCGAACTAAATTTTTCATTCTTTCTTTTGTTTCCATTTTCATTCTCCATTAATATCCATTTTTCTTCCTACATTATAACTCAAACTTTATCTTTTACCAATATAATTTTATTAAAAGATAATTACAATATTTTAATGTTAATATTAATCTTACTTAAAGTATAAATCATTATTACTAATTATCATAAGTTTAAAATTACTTATTATTATTAAATATTTTATAATTTCCTTAATTTATCGACGCTTAACAGCTTAATTAATCAAAGTTTATCTTATAATATTAAATACTACAATTAAACAGTTTTATAATTAATAAATTACACTAAACTTATATAACTATAATAGTGCATTTTTACTTGAATAATTTTACAGTTAAATAAAAAAGCCGATTCCTAAACTATTTTTA